>SVFL01000032.1 GCA_015056885.1 Lachnospiraceae bacterium | reverse complement strand
CTGGAAAAGCTGACTCCAAACGAATTTTACAGTTACACCACAACAGGAATAAATCCATTATCAACAAACGGATAGAATGGGTATAAAATTTTATAAAAAGTGTCCTTGACATGGGGTACACTTTATAGTAAACCTACTTTTATCATGCGAAAAAACGCTCTTTGGGGTATTGCGCTTAAATGTTTCACCTTAAAAATGCCTGTGAGCAAGCTCATGTCAGACCATACAGTTCAGGTACACATGACTCAGTGCCCACGCAAACGCCTACATCATTTACAACATTTTCTTAATTTTGCTCTTCAATCTCTGAAGTGCATTGTCAGTAGCCTTTTCTTCACGTCCCAACACCTTGGCTATCTGGGAATAGCTCATTCCTGTCAGATGCAAATCAAGCACCTCTTTCTCAAAAGCACTAAGCTCCTTCTCAATGGAACGTTCCAGATAATCCACTCTTTCCTTGTCAATAAAGAGTGCTTCCGGGTCCTGTTGCACCTTACCGGCCAGGATTTCTGCCAAATCTCTGTTTTCTCCATCGTTTTGGTCACTGTTTTCACCATACAGGGATATGTACGTGTTTAAGGGAATATGCTTCTTTCGCTGGGAAGCCTGCACCGCCGTATACATCTGACGACTGATGCACAAATCCGCAAATGTAAAGAAACTGGCATCTCTTCCGCTGTCATAATCTCTCACTGCTTTAAACAGTCCCAGCATCCCCTCCTGAATCAGGTCTTCATTGTCACCGCCTAAGATAAACATGGACTTAGCCTTACTGCGCACAAGAGGCTTGTACTTTTCGCAGATATAATCCATAACAGAAGCATCTCCATCCCGCAAATGATGAATCAGCTCCTCATCCGAAAATTGTCCGTAAAACTCATTATTTCTCGTCATTTTACTCCTTCATGGTTACCGCCGGATTTCGCCTGCTTATGTTTTCACATTTGATTACTGCAATCTTTGGCGCACAATTTCATATGCCAATACGCCTGCTGCAACTGACGCATTCAGTGAATCAATATCACCTTTCATGGGAATAGAAGCAATCATATCACACTTTTCCTTCACAAGACGCCCCACACCCTCGCCTTCATTGCCGATAACCAAACCAATAGGGCCCTTTAAATCCAGCTGATACATGGTAGTGCCTCCCATATCTGCACAGACAAACCATAAACCTTCCTTCTTTAAATCCTCAATGGTCTTGGCAAGATTAGTCACCTTAGCCACCGGAGTATAATTCAAGGCTCCCGCACTGGTACGGGCAACCGTAGCAGTCAGTCCAACTGCTCTGTTCTTGGGAATAATCACACCATGAGCGCCTGCCAGATTGGCGGTACGAATGATGGCACCCAGGTTATGGGGATCCTCAATATTATCCAAAAGAAAAATGAAAGGTGGTTCATTTTTATCTTTTGCAGCCTGCAGGATATCCTCCACCTCTGCATATTCATAGGCTGCCGCCTGAGCAATAACGCCCTGATGCTTACCTGTCTCAGACATCTGATCCAAGCGTTCCTTTGCCACATATTTTACCAATGTATTGTGTTTGGAGGCCTCTCGCTTGATGGTCATGATGGGGCCATCCTGACAACCATCCAAAATAAAGAGTCTGTCTATGGTTTTACCGGAGCGAAATGCCTCAATAACCGCATTTCTTCCTTCAATTATAAATTCTTTTGTATTCATTTTTTTATCACTCATGTGCCTTCATATCCTTTCCGGTAAGCTCCATGCCTCTCTTAATCAGATAAAGCATCCGCTCTGTCTGCTCTGTCAGATAAAGATACCCCATCAGGGCCTCAAAGCCGGTAGCCTTGTGATAATCTGCCCTGGTAGCGTTCTTGGCCTTGGTGTATGGCTTGGCATTACGTCCCCGCTTAAACACCTCAGCCTCCTCTTCGGTAAGTTCCTCCTTCAGAGCAATAATCATCTCTGCCTGGGTCTCGGCCTTTACATAGGTTGTACTGAGTTTATTCAACTCATTCACCGGCCGATTCCCCCACTCCGTCACCATAGTGCGAACCACCAGCTCATAGACACCATCCCCTATGTAGGCCAGTGTCAGTGGTGAAAAAGTCCGAATATCCTGCCCCTTTAAATCAAAGTTTGTCTTGATTAACTCCAACATACTCATTTGCATTATAATCTCACAATCTTAACACCTTCTCTGGTGTCCTTAAGCGCGATACCCTTTGCCAGAAGCTCATCACGAATCTCGTCTGCTCTTGCAAAGTTTTTCTCCTTCTTGGCTGCCTGACGCTCCTCAATCAGCTTTTCGATTTCAGCATCCAGAACATCTTCCTGCTTATCTACAATCAAGCCGCAAATATCAGAAAGCATAACAACCTCTGCCTTCAACGCCTCCAAAAATGCCTTGGAAGAATTTGCAGACGCATTGGTATTAATGAATTTCACCAGTTCAAAGATAGCAGCAATTGCATCTGCGGTGTTGAAGTCATCATCCATCGCCTCGTCGAATTTAACCACATAGCCCTTAGACTCTTCAGCCAGTGCCATTTCTGCCTCTGTCATATCTGCTGCCGTTACATTCTCCATCAGATATTTGAGATTATCCACACAGGTCACAATACGCTCATAACCGTTCTTGGCTGCATCCATAAGCTCTGCACTAAAGTTTAACGGACTTCTGTAATGAGCAGACAACATAAAGAAGCGAAGTACCTGCAAATCATATTTTTCGCTGATATCACGAACAGTAAAGAAGTTGCCAAGAGATTTGGACATCTTCTTATTGTCAATATTTAAGAATGCATTGTGCATCCAATATCTGGAGAAAGTCTTGCCATTGCAAGCCTCGGACTGAGCAATCTCGTTCTCATGATGAGGGAATACCAAATCCTCTCCGCCTGCATGAATATCAATTTCATCGCCCAGATAGCGCTTACTCATAACGGAGCACTCAATGTGCCAGCCGGGACGACCATTACACCAGGGTGCCTCCCAATAAGGCTCGCCATCCTTTTTCGGCTTCCAAAGTACAAAGTCAAGAGCATCCTCCTTCTGGTCCTCACCGGACACCAGAAGAGAACGGTTGCCGCCCTGCAAATCATCCAGATTCTTGTGAGAAAGCTTACCGTAACCCTCAAAGCTTCTGGTGCGGAAATATACGGTACCGTCTGCCGCCGCATAAGCATGCCCCTTATCAATCAAAGTCTGAATCATCTCCAGCATACCACCAATTTCCTGAGTTGCCAGCGGATGAGTGGTTGCAGGCTTCACATTCATGGCAGCCATATCCTTCTTACACTCTGCAATATAACGCTCAGAAATAACGGAAGAATCTACGCCCTCCTCAATCGCCTTCTTGATAATCTTGTCATCTACATCGGTAAAATTGGATACATAATTAACCTCAAGACCCTTGTGCTCCATGTAACGGCGAACTGTATCAAACACAATCATAGGTCTTGCATTACCGATGTGAATCAGATTGTATACGGTAGGTCCGCACACATACATTCTCACCTTTCCCGGCTCAATAGGTACAAACTCCTCTTTCTGTTTGGTTAATGTGTTATAAATTTTCATGCTCATCAATCTACTCTCCCTTGTAAAAGTTTTATCTGTTCTTCCAATGCCAACAATCTGTTTGTCATCTCCGTATCTGCCTTTTGCAAATTGGTGATGTCTTCACGTACAGGGTCAGGCAAATCCGTCTGATTCATGGTGTCCTGTGGAAGCACCATATTATTGCGCCTTACCACTCGTCCGGGCACCCCCACCACCGTGGAATTAGGAGGCACCTCACTTAAAACTACGCTTCCTGCACCAATTTTAGAATTATCTCCTATCGTAAAGGAACCAAGCACCTTGGCACCTGCACTAATCATCACATTATTTCCGATGGTCGGATGACGTTTACCATGCTCCTTACCTGTACCACCTAAAGTTACTCCCTGATACAAAGTACAGTTATCCCCGATGATAGTCGTCTCACCAATAATCACACCATGACCGTGGTCAATAAATAATCCCTTGCCAATCTGTGCACCGGGATGAATCTCAATACCGGTCTTGCGCACCCCCCTTTGAGAAACATATCTGGCCCAAAAATAATGACCGTTCAAATACAGCTTATGCGCCAGTCGATAGTGCATCATCACCTTAAAACTGGGATACAAAAAGACTTCCATAGCCGAATGAATTGCAGGGTCACGTTCTCTGACGATTCTGATTTCCTCTTTAATATTCTTTATAAAACCCATAAATACCTCACTATACCTCGCTACACAAGCTTCCAGAAACACGCTTTGCGAGTTTCCGGAAGTTTCGCGGTGCTCGTCAAATCTTCATGCAAGCATGAGATTTTCCTCGCTACACGCGAAAAAAACGGATAATCCGACTCCTCAGAGACGAATTATCCGCGGTTCCACTCTGTTTAAGGACATAAAATGCCCCTCACTCAAACGCTTAACGCGCGCCAACGTACTGCCCTACGGTTGTCGTTGTCGGCATGTCACCCACACCAGTCTCATCAGACGTTTTCAGGCAGTCAGCTCCCGGATGCACTTCCTTTTCCCACTGTGAGAATCACTTTCAGCCGCCGGCGATTCCTCTCTGACACAGATTTGAAAAAGTACTCTCTCCGTTCCAAGCCTTTTTCTTAATAAACCACTTCTCTACTAAACAGAATATGCAAAAACAAAGCTTTTGTCAACCGGAATTTACTCAACATTTCATTCCTACGCATCTTCCCAGACAGACTTTTCAATCACAATCATTCCATAAGGTCCGTCTGTAACGACAAGGCGCTCTGCTCCACGCTCCTTAATCAGTTGCAACAAATCATTTCTACTGTTTAGTCTGCTATAATTAAACTTGCCCATATACTTAAACAAATCAGTATACAGTACATATATACTATTATCGTTCACATATAATTCGCCGGTCTCTCTGTCGGTCAGAGTAAACACTCCCTGCTCAAACAATCGATTCCAGACTGCAAGCTGGATTACCGAATTTACCTTTCGAAAGCCCTCTACATCCTCCGGTTTCTCTTTTTGCATAGCCATGGGAATGAGTTTTGTGTTCAGATAGTTTGCCACAAAACAATTCTCATGAAGAGTTTCCTTCTCGTAGAATGTATCATAAAACTCTCCGTAAGTTGCGCCTTCCTCCGCTGTGAAAATATGGTGAATGATGGCACTGGCTCTCTCTTCTGATACCTTATAAGGATTTGAAAACTGATAAATATCTATAGGATTCATTCTCGCAGGAATTCCCATTTCATTACTCATAACCTTTTTCATTTCCTCTTCTGACAACAGTACAGACACTGCATCCTGCTTTAAGTCATTTGCTTGCAAAAACCACTGAATATTGCAGCCAAAGGAATCCTCTGAGCCCATATCAAACTCCACATGAGCCACACCCATTGCCAAAGCAATACAAAACATGGTATGCAGATTGCGGTATTTATCTGTTTTTTCGATACGTCCGATGGTGTACACTCCATCCAAAACCTCATATCCGCATTCATCCATACATTCTTTAGCCCGCTCATAGGAAGTGAAAACAAAAAGTGAAGTTTCGCCGCTTTCCTTTTTGCCTATGTAGGGTACACTTTTTCCGTTCATCATATTCGCCCTGGCAACGGACAACATGACAAACAGCTCCTCCTTTGCATAAAGATCCTGTACAATCTTTTTTGCTTCATTTTCGGTCATTACAATATCTCCTCTCATCAGTTCTTCTCTAACAAAATCTCCCTAAGTACCGGATAAATCTTCTCTGCCATCCGCATAAAGCCCAAGGCATTGGGATGTGTTCCGTCCACGGTACACTCCTCCCGTCCAACCTCACCGAAGAAGCTTCTTCCATCCAAAAACCATACCTTTTTGTCACCCGCATCCAATGCATTCTGATAGGTGCGGCGGATAATCTCCACGCGCTTAGCGGCATCCTCTACTCCGTCTTTTAAATCCGGTCTGCTCATCATGAGCACGGGCAAATCAGGCTTGGCCTTACGAATAATCTTAAAAAATGCTTCATGAGTTTCCTCAAGATGCTCCGGCGTAGGAGCATTGTGGTCATAATCATAAACAAGTGCACTGATATTCTCAAGGCCGGCAATAAACTCTGCAAATACAGGCTCACCCTTTGCTGAACCGGAGAATCCATAATTGCAATAATCCGCATCCAACCATCTGCATACAATACTGGTATAAGCGTTACCTGCTCTGGATGCACAACCGCCCTCCGTAATGGAAGATCCATAGAAAATGATAGGTTCGGCAACCGTATACTCCGGTGCCTCCTCCAGCAAAGCATCCTCTTCCACACCAATCTCCATACCTAAAAGATGATCATTTCTGGGCAGATTAATCGTAACAACTTCCTTTTCTCCGGATAAATCAAACTCTTTCTCAACAGAAATCTCTTCCTGCACATGTTCCTTGGGTGCAATATAACCAATAAAACGTGACTGTTGCCCTATGCCCAGATACACATCCGCTCCCGCAGAACCGGACAGCGGAATATTGATATCCTCCTTGGTGCAGGCCAAAGTCATGCGAATCACCAGCTTTGTCGCATCTGTAACAAAGCGCACTCTTCCCCCCGCAGTTCTTCTGCCGAGATAATCATATCGGGGCATTTTCTCCAACATATCTTCCGTCAGCTTGTAAAACTGTCTCTTACCGGCATCCTTTACTGCCAAACCATAAATTGTAATAGGTGCATCTGTTATAGAATAAAATTTCATATTTTCTCCTTGCAATCAATTCAATCCTACTGTTTCATCTTACAACCGCTACAGCCCTCACAGCCACCGGACACCTCCCGGGCAATCAAATTAAACGGACTGGTCAACATACAAATAGCCTGGGATGAAATACCCTCACCACTTCCGGTAAATCCAAGTCCTTCCTCTGTGGTAGCCTTAACATTTACCTGATTCACTTCAATATTCAAAACTCTTGCAATATTCTCGCGCATCTTATCAATATGTGGACGCATCTTGGGCGCCTGAGCAATAATGGTCGCATCAATATTCTCGATTAAGAAACCCTCCTGCTCTAAAAGCTCTCCCACTCTTTGCAAGAGCACCAAAGAATCCGCTCCCTTGTATGCCTCATCCGTATCAGGAAAGTGCTTGCCAATGTCACCAAGAGCTGCTGCTCCCAAGAGCGAATCCGAGATTGCATGAAGCAACACATCCGCATCCGAATGTCCCAAGAGGCCCTTCTCATAAGGAATTTTTACGCCACCGATAATCAAATCTCTTCCTTCCACAAGCTTGTGGACATCATACCCCATTCCTATTCTCATAACTGTCTCTCCTACTCTACTTTGAAAAACTCATCAATTCATTGGCAGATTCATATACAAGTACCGTATATACACCATCCTCATAAACTACTTCACCATTCATGACAACTGCACTCTCTGCCGCCTCGGAAACCTCCTCAGCAGTAAGCAACAGAAATACTTCCCCTTCGAAATATCCTTCCTCATAATACTTCATAGGAGAGGACCACTTAAAATAGCCCAAATCCACTGCGTCTAAAACATTTGCCACCTCTACCTGTCCATCGGTAAGTTCTGTAATAATATTGGCATTCCAATAAGTCGCATAACCGAACTTATAACCCTTTTCCTGCAAGAACTCAGCCACCTCACGCTTCTCTGCATTTTTATCCACATTCATATAAGACAAAACAGTCTTACCCGTAGCAAGCAAAAGACAGCCTGCCACCAGCAACGTTACCACAGCTCTGTCAAAAAACAATTTTTCCTGCTCCATATAAAAACACAAAAGCGGCAGTACAAAAATAAATACAGTCAAATAATATCTGGGCACCATGGTACTGGTAGTAAATACAAATACAAACACATTCAGCACAAAGCTCACTACCAGAAACAGGCTTACAAACTGTCTTTGTCCAAAGGTCTCTTTACAAGACTTCACACTCACAAAGGCAAACACTGCTATCATGGCAAATGCTGCCAGTGTCACCACTCCGCGAAGGGAAATGACTCCTCTGTCCGGAATATAACCAAATAGCATCAAAAGGCTGCCCATTGCATTTTGCAGTCTCTCAAAAAAGACACCCTGATATACCGCAATAAAATTAGTTGCATCATACGTCTGAAATATATAATTTTTGCTAACATACAACACATTAATACCGTATCCTGCCACACTTCCTACTGCGCCAAGTACCGCATATATCAGATACTTCATGGTAAAACTCTTCCACAGATTTCGAAATTCTGCGATAAAATTCTTCTCATTCAAATTCTGACGGAAGGTTTTAAAACTTTCAGACTGAAACAGATACACAAAAGCCGCCAACATTAAAGGACACTGCAAAGCAAGCAGATAACGCACACCGGACACGCCACAGATTAATGCCAGTACCACAAATAGTATCATCTCCACAGCAAACATCTTTCCGCGGTTTCCCTGTGCCAGTCTCAGATACAAGCCCAAAAAGCAAAACACAATCATCACATGGAACATGTACGTATTACCCATAACCATATGAGTCATCATTGTCTCTGAAAAAGGAAGGAGTAAAATAGCCGAGGTCGAAACCACCAATCCTTTACTCACTTTTAAAGGCTTCATACAGTAATAATAAGCCCCCAACATCAGCACATAAGATACAATATTGGTAATCGCACGAATCACATGCCAATCCTTGCAGATCCGAAACAACGGTCCCATAATCCAGTGGGTATACAAAAACCGGAATTCCGTGGAATAATACCAGTCCGGCGTAGCAAACAAACGTCCTTCCTCTGCAAGCAGCTTAGAAAACATCATCTCTGCTGCCATATCCGAATCCAGCCAGTGGTCATGACAAAATACATTCAAGAAAACTACCAAAAGGAAACTGATTCCCAATATGATATAAGGCCCAATTTTTGAAATCTTTGTTTTCAATTGAAATTGCGCTCCTTTCATCTGCTAATCGTACAATACTGAGTTTTGTATTTCAGAAACTATTCCTGCACCTTCTTGCGCTTAGGCGGTTTCGAACCAAACTCTTCACGTTTGCGACGGTTGTCATCCTTACTGCGTCCAAATTTCCCCTTGCGATTCTCCTGACTTTCGCGGTCGAAACGCTTTTTGCGTTCGTCCTCTCTCTTGCGACCGCCAAATCTGCCGCGCTCCTCGCTACCTCTGCGTCTGTCATCACCACGGCGCTCTCCTTGGTCTTCATTCCGTCCACGACCAGCGAAACGTCCTCTTGTTCCCCGACCTTCACCTTGACTTCTTTCACCGCGTCCACGGTCACCGAAACGACCTCTCTCATTACGGCCGCCTCGACCTCTGCCTTCCTCGTGTCTGGTACGGAATGCATCTACTTCAATCTCCTCGCCACGGTCACCTACCTGAAGCTTTAACATAGTTGCTGCAAGATCCATAATATCACAGCCTTCCTCGTCCAGCTTACGCTGCAGGAAGCTCTTCATCAGCTCCATATCTTCATGCTCATGAAGCTCCCATGCCTGATTCAGATACTTATCTGCCTTAGCCTTCAATACCTTGCCCGCACCGGGAAGTTTTTTCTCCTCAACTGAGGTTTTACAGATTTTCTCTATTTCACGAATTTTAAAAATCTCTTTGCCGCTCACAAAGGTAAAAGAACGTCCGCTTCTTCCTGCACGGCCAGTTCTTCCGATACGATGTACATAGTATTCAATATCCTGTGGGACATCGTAATTGATAACTGCCTCCACATCATCCACATCGATTCCTCTTGCCGCCACATCGGTAGCAATAAGAATATTCGTGCTGCCATTGCGGAAGCGCCCCATTACCACATCTCTCTGATGCTGAGCCAAATCACCATGAAGACCTTCTGCCTGATAACCGGCCTTCTTGATAACCTCTGCCAGCTCCTCCACCTTCTTTTTAGTGTTACAGAAAATCAGACAAAGCTTAGGCTGATAATACTCAAGGAGACGAACGCATGCTGCATCCTTATCCTGATTTTTAATGCGATAGAATTTCTGGCTGACCAAAGGAATGGTAAGCTCCTTGGCAGCTACCTTTATCATACGGGCATCTTTTTGAAACTGCCCGGTAATCTCCAAAATAGGTTTCGGCATGGTTGCGGAGAACAGCACCGTCTGATGTTCTCCCGGAATCTGCCCCATGATAGTCTCCATATCCTCACGAAAGCCCATATTTAACATTTCATCGGCTTCATCCAGCACTACCATGTTAACATGCTCCGTCTTAATCGTGTGGCGACGCATGTGATCCATCACACGTCCGGGCGTACCTACAATAATCTGAGTACCTCTAAGACCTGCAATCTGTCTGCCGATATCCTGTCCGCCATAAACAGGTAACACCTTGATACCATGCATATATTTTGCAAGTTTTCTAATCTCCTCTGCTGCCTGAATCGCCAACTCTCTGGTAGGGCACAGAATGATGGTCTGCAGCTTTTTAAGGTCCGGATCACACTTTTGAACCACCGGAATACCAAAAGCTGCCGTCTTACCGGTACCGGTCTGTGCCTGACCAATAATATCTTCTCCATTTAAAAGTGCCGGAATCGCCTGCTGCTGAATAGGACTTAATTTCTCAAAGCCCATCTCACGAATAGCCCTGACAATACGTGCATCCAATAAGGGTTCTATATCCTGAATCCCTGCCTCATTTAATTCTGTATTCATATCCATAATTTATTTCTTTTCCTTTTCTATAATAAATAACTCCTTTATCAGAAAATTATTTCCGATAAATTGGGAGTTGTCGAGTTCTTCACAGCGAAATGCCAATTGAACGCAGTTTAATTGTATGGGTGATGGGATATCCAAATATTAGGTTGGGGTATATACAGGAAAATCCAAGCGCAGTACCCCAATACCATCTAATTTCTTAGCAAAAAAGCGAATTTTCAAGTACTCCGGGGTATATGCGAAAAAATCCCATGAAAATACCCCGAATTTTCCTGTATTTGGGGTATTTTGAAGCAAAAAATTTGTATATACCCCAATTCACCCGATGACGAAATAGTTCTCCAATCCCTAGATGCAAAATGTTCATCCGCTTGATGACACTCGAGTTACGAATCGTTAATGAGTGTAACAACTTCAATTTACTGCTTGCTCACACCCATGGCATAAATAGCCGTAGCGCCCTGTCTGGAACTATTCTTAATTGCTTCTGCAAGTGTGCAAAAAGCCTCTTCATAGGGGCCGTTATGCACCACAAATCCGGCCTCCACCCGGGTAATACACACCGTATGTACCCAATTCCGCAGACCTGTTCCATTCAATACGGTTACAATAAACACCTTATAGTTTTCCTCATTTTGGGCAAATGATTCCTCTGTGACGCCCAAGCGCTTTACACTATAATCATGTTTTTTCAGCCAACGCCTGAGGGCTGACGGATGAATGCCATATTTGCCAAACCATGCCACGCCCCGACACTGCAAATCTGTCGCAAGCCCTAAAAAATCATCATATGAAGGCTCTTGTCCCAGCGCCACAAGGGCATTATAAAGCGCAATCAAACCACAGCCTCCGTAAGCCATTGTAAAAGATTTGCCGAATCGCAACGCGCCTAATTCCGACTGTCTTTCAATATAGCCGCCCGGAGACCACAATTTTTCTTTCTTAAGCACGTCCCTGTTTACCGATTCATTGGCTGCAACACAGGACTTAGACGCACCAAACCACGCCAGCACAGCCCATCCCAACAAGATCAGTTTGTTTTTCATTTCAAACCGCCTATACAGCTCCGTGGAACCACAATACCTTGCAACATTCGTAACCGGGCTCTCTCTTCATCACATGTGACACGCCTGCCGGCACCATAAATGCCACACCGGGCTCCATCATAATCTCTTCCTCTCCAACCAGTGCACGACCACGGCCCTCAAGAACATAAAATCCCTCCTGATCATCATGAACAGATGCCTTGCCATATTCATCATCTTTGTACATGGAAATACCACAACGGCAACCGTTTACACAGCCATGTCTTTCATCCAACAAAGTACAACCGCCTTTTCTTCCTTCTTTCTCCATTACTTCATCAAATTTTACAAAAGATACCATAATATACTCCTTTAAATTCTCTGCACCAATGCAGAATCTGTCAATATGTTCTACAAGCATTTTATCAAGCCCACATGGAAAAAGCAAACACAAATATCACCATTACACGGAAAATTCCATCCTCATGACATATTGAATGAAAGCCTCCAAGTGCTTGGACATCCACTTGTTTCGATGATAAATAAGCTGTTTCCAGATATCAATTTCAAAGTCAACCACATCCAAATAGACAAGTTTGCCCTCCTCTACCTTCTTCTCGGTAACAAAATCCGGAAGAAAGGAAATTCCCACCCCCTGTTCCAGTGAATGTGTAATCAAATCCGTTCTGCCAATTTCAAGTACCGGAGAAATCTCCAGAGACCGTCTTGCCAGCTCCTCATCGAAAATACGTCGGTAACCGATACGTTTCTCCGTCAGAATAAACGGATGATTTACAATCTCCTCAAGATGAAGCTTTTTGCCTGCCAACGACGAGGTTGCCCCGGTAACAAAATGAGTTCCTATTCGTTCCTCCTTAGCCGTAATATAGTCCTGTTGATAAATATGGCTGTCCAGCGTAAAAATAACATCTGCCTCATTGTGATCGAGAATACGGAACATATCATCTGTATCCGCGGTAGAAAACTTGAGGGAAATGTCCGGATAATGCTGATAAAAATCTGCATAATTTCTCGACATCATCATCTCGCAAATGGAATCCGGAGTCACAATGTGTACATGCCCCGCGATAACTCCGGGTTTGGTAATATTTTCCTTAAATTCTTCTGTCAAATGACTGACTTGCTGGGCATAGGTAAGCAGTTCCTGTCCCTTCTCTGTCAGACAGATTGTGTGATTAATGCGTTCAAACAACAGACAATTAAGCTCTTTTTCCAACTGCTTAATCTGAAAGGATATGGTGGATTGCGAATAGCCCAGAGCCTTAGCCGCCTTTGTAAAACTGTTCATCTCCGCCACATGCACAAAAGAAATTAGATTTCGGATTTCCATAAACACGCCTCCATCGATATTTTCGATTGCATCTATCTAAACCATCAATTTTATTAAATAATGAATTTATTATATAATATATATCAGCAAAAGACAATTTTTTATTGGAGGAAATACAAATGCCTGAAATTAAATTTTACAACCGCGCCCCCATCCCTATGGAGATGCACAAGGTAAAAATCGTACAGAAGCTGAATCTGCTTCCTGCAAGAGAGAGATTGCAGAAAATGAAGGATGCAGGTTTTAATACCTTTATGTTGCACAATGGTGATATTTTCATGGACATGCTCACCGACTCCGGTGTAAATGCCATGAGTGACAATATGCAGTCTGCAATGCTTCGCGCAGATGATGCTTATGCAGGAAGTGAAACCTTCTACCGCATGAGAGACAAGCTGGAAGAGCTGTTCGGTATCAAGTATCTGTTGCCTACTCATCAGGGACGTGCCTGCGAGCACATTATCGCACAGCACTTTGTAAAACCCGGCAACTGCGTTATCATGAACTACCACTTCACCACCTCCAAGGCTCATGTTACCCGCCTGGGTGGTCATGTAGAGGAACTTGTTAAAGATGAAGGTCTGGTAACCAAGAGCACTCTGCCTTTCAAGGGCAATATCGATTTAGACAAGGTAAAAGATTGTATTGCCAAGGAAGGTGCGGACAACATCGCTTATATGAGACTGGAAGCAGGTACCAACTTAATCGGCGGCCAGCCCATCTCCTATGAAAACATGAAGGAAGCTACCGACCTTGCCAAGAAGCACGGCATTATAACTGTTTTGGATGCTTCCCTGCTTCAGGACAATCTGTATTTTAACAAAATTCGTGAAGAGTCCTTAAAGGACAAATCCGTTGCAGAAATTTTAAGAATGATTGCAGACCTGTTTGACATCATCTACTTCTCCGCCCGCAAATTCGGTTTCGGACGTGGCGGCGGAATTCTGGTACGTGACGAGAAGCTTTTCCATGAGTTGGAAGACTATATTACCATGTTCGAAGGTTTCCTGACCTACGGTGGTATGTCTGTCAAAGAAATGGAAGCTTTGATTATCGGTTTTGAAGAGACTCTTGATATGGATGTTATCTCTCAGGGTCCTCAGTTTATTAAGCATTGTGTTGACGAGTTGGATAAGTACGGCATTCCCATGGTAACTCCCGGTGGCGGCTTAGGTGCACACATCAACGCAAGAGAAGTGGTAAGCCACATCCCTGCAGAAGAATATCCTGCCGGCTCCCTCGTAGCTGCACTGTATCTGTGCGGCGGTATCCGTGGCATGGAGCGCGGAACCCTGTCTGAAGAGCGTAATGCTGACGGTTCCGAGCACATTGCTTCCGTGGAAATGGTTCGTCTGGCATTCCCTCGCAGAGTATTCACTCTCTCTCAGACCGAGTATGTTATTGACCGTGTAAAGTGGCTGTATGACCACAGAGAACTGATTGGTGGTCTGAGATTTGTACATGAGCCCAAGACCCTGCGCTTCTTCACCGGTAGATTAGAGCCCGTCTCCGACTGGCCCGAAAAGCTGATAGAGGCTTACATCGCAGAGTTTGGCGAAGACCAATAATCTCTAAATATCAATCCCGTCCGCATTGAAAATATTCAAGGCAGACGGGATTTTTTATTAAGCTACATTTTTCATGGCATATATTACCTGTTCCAAATTACAAAAAATGCGGTACAATCTCTTTGTAACATTTCTGTAATATTTTTGTATTATTTCCGCAACATCTACTCCCACTATTTTAGCGGAACACACGAAAGGAGAAATTTATGAAGAAAAAAACATTACTTGCTGTAACCGCATTGACATTAGCCTGCCTTGGCAGCCAGTCCCTGACCGCTATGGCAGCACCGAAAAACAACACTCAAATCAGAGGCAATAAAATATATATTTACGGCTCCGATTGTAATCAGAATCTCCAGAGTATTTTGGACAAATTACAAAACTGCATCCCCAATATTACCTTGCCTGATTGCGATCAGCCTGAAACGGATATTCCAGAGACTGAAGCTCCTGAGACAAATATTCCGGACTCTGATTTACCCGAAACAGACTCCTCAAACGATCATGCCTACATTAAAGAGGTCGTAGATTTGGTAAATATTGAGCGCGCCAAAGAAGGTCTTGCTCCCCTGACCATCGATACGAAGGTACAGGCGGCGGCACAGGTTCGTGCCCAGGAATGTGAGCAGCGTTTCTCTCACACCCGTCCCAATGGCACTTCCTTCTCCACTGCTTTAAAAGAGCAGAATGTCTCCTATCGAAGCGCCGGGGAAAACATTGCCTGGGGCCAAAAATCCCCTCAGGAAGTTGTTACTACCTGGATGAACAGTTCCGGTCACCGCGCCAATATCATGAATAAAAACTTTACCACCATTGGTGTAGGCTATTATGAAAATGCTCGCGGAACCGACTACTGGTGCCAGCTGTTTACAAGATAATAAAATATAAAAACCTAAGAGGAATCACCTGCAAGATGATTCCTCTTTTTTTAACATTGCTTTTCCTACACCTTATTCAACTTGCGTTGCCGCTTATTCTCATACATTCGCTCATCCGCTATTTTGAGTTGCTTTTGATAATCCGCACTCTCATCACCCAGACAATAGCCCATAGAAAAACTAAGCGGCACACTGATATTTTCTCCAAGTTTTGCAGAACTGTTATTCTGAACATATTCTAATGTGCGAATTGTATTGAGCAATTCCCTCTCATCATCGTATTCATACAAAAACAACACAAACTCATCACCACCAAGCCTGGCGGCCAGACTACTTCTTATACCAAAGTTGTTGATAACACCGGCAATCTTTTTTAAATACACATCACCCTTGTCATGTCCATAGTTATCATTAATCCCCTTCAAACCATCCGCATCTACCATAATAAGTGCAGTCTGGCCCATCTCCTCAGGACATTCATACAATTTGTTCAGTTTATATTCCAAACCTCTTCGATTATACAAGCCGGTCAGAGCATCCACATCCCTTTCTATCTCCGCCCTCTTTAGCTTACACATCTCATCCGTCACATCTATAACAGCACCAAACACTTGCTTCTTCTCTATAATTTCTTCAAGTCTCACATAACGCTCTTTTGTACCGGGCAACTTGTAAACATCCATCTCTCCCGGTACCGGATTCTTAGTAATCAAGTCAACATATGCCCTGAACACCGTATAATCCTCTGTCATCTTAGAAGTCTCTTCCTCTGATAAATTCAATATCTTCGGAACATACTCTGTAAATCTGACTCTCTTATTCCAAAGACTATACTCATATTCACCAATAAACATATTTGTTTTACTTAAGACATAGGACATTTTCCGGTTGTTATCCAATATACTTTGCAAAATATCATTTATATGAGCACTAAGCTCTGCAAATTCTATGCTGCTCTGTACATCCACCCGTTCATCCAAATGCCCCTTACCAATCATTCGCAACTTTTCATTGATACCGTAAATTCCACTGGCTACATACTTATTCATATAACCGGTCACAGCTCTCGACAGAATCTGTGAAATCAATATCAGACACACCGCCAAAACAATGGTATTGGTAGGTACCTGCCGATATAACGAACTATTGGGAAGCACTCTTCCAATATAATTATTACCCATTTGCGTAAATACACAAAAGGAAGTATTGCCATTTACTTTTTCATGGAATCCGTCCGGATCATTCTTTATCTCTTGAAGCTTGAACCCTACTGCAGCCGCACTCCGGCCCACATCACTCAACACAGTAGAGCCAACAACTTCTCCTGACTCCACATCTATTGCATAATACTCAGCCTCCACATTTACTCTGAACAATGAAAAAATATAGGACAATTCATTTTTCTCTGTAAATTCCATTACTCGAACCGGCTCCATTCCTATCTGTACGATAAACTCGCCGTTCTCACTCCAAAGCGCCGAATACTGCATCATTTTCGCCTCTGCCGTATTGGGGACAATATCCTGAACAAGCTGCAATGTCTTGTCCTGTAAAAGAGGCTTAAAAAAACTAATCTGATTCCCGGAATCAACAGTCAGACCATAATACTCCGGATGCGTTCCGGCAACAATGCAACCGGACTTATCAAAAATATGTATTTCATCCACCTCAACAAGCGCCGCGATTTCTTTCAAGGCATTACAGTCATTCATAAGCCTTGGACTACACTCTAGAATATACGCAATGGCTTGCGTATTGTGTAAACAGGTCTGCTTATATTCCGCTTCCAAAGAGTCCAGTTCCCGCTGATTCTCTGCCAGCACCTGCTCCATCTGATAGAAGGTCCGCCCGGCACTTTCTCTTGCCAAATGCTGTTCATTCAGCATTTGAATTATCACAATTACCACTAATGTAATCACAACAATCACCAAGGAAACACTTTGCATATATTTACCAATCATGTGCCTCAGAGTCCGCATGAGCTAAGCCTCCTTCTCTTTCGTATATATACAACCTATCTTAAATTATTATACTATAAGTTTTTTCAATTATAAATAAAAAACAATATGAATGTGGGAATTTTTTGAACATTTTAGAAATGATTCAAGAAAAAAAGCAGTTCCAGCATACGCTAAAACTGCTTCTGATAGTAGCGAGAAAGGGATTTGAACCCCCGACACCGCGGGTATGAACCGCGTGCTCTAGCCAACTGAGCTATCTCGCCATAATGGAAGTTACAGGGCTCGAACCTGTGACCCTCTGCTTGTAAGGCAGATGCTCTCCCAGCTGAGCTAAACTTCCATTTGTCGGCTGTTCACAACCGACTTGATTAGTATACAATGAGTTGTATACTTTGTCAACATTTTTTTTGATTTTTTTAAAGAAATTTATCCGGCATAGGGAAGCATCTCAAAATACTCATCTTCCACTACTCCATCAATGAAAATATGATAACTTTCCGCATCCCGAACATATTGAATCAACCCACTCTCAAACTCACCTTTATCCGCCGGAGTCTCAAACCATATGGTTCCTTCATTGTCTGTAGCCACAATATAAATTCGACTTCCAACGGGTAATACGCTCTCCGTATCGTCTATAACTACCGGAAGTTCTTTGATTGTAGTCAAACCGGTTCTCGCATCGCTTGCATCAATTCGATAAATTTCCTCCAAGGGCTCCAACTCACCATTTTCAGTAAGGTTATACTCCATGTCTGCAAAATAGGTTCCCAAAACATCCAGACGAAACTCCAGTGAAATTGTATTTGTTCCCATGCCCTTACTATTCAGACGTGCCCAGATATTTGCCGTCTGCACCATAGTATTTCCAGTCAAATCATACACATAAGTCTCATAATCTTCAGATGCCCAATCTACGGTATACAGCAAAAATGTTTTCCCATCTGCGTTATGCATCAGATAAGCCGTCTTAAGGGCAACATTATCTCCCAGAGAGTGTTTTTCCTTGTCAACCTTAAGCATGGTACGAAAATCATACTCACTTATCATCTTGGTTTCAAAGGAAATCTGTCGCATCTTACTATCTGTCGTTGCAAATGACACCGCCTCATCTCCCTGAATCAATGCGATACAATCCCCCTGAATACCGCAATACTCAGGTTTCATATACTCTGTTACCAGACTATAAGGAACACAAATTTCAATACATCCGGATGCATAGGGTCCAATTTCATAAGGGGTAAAAATAAACACAATACCGGAAGCATCCAAATACCAGTTGCAAGTCGAAAGATTCTCTTCTACATAAGCCTCATACTCCGGAAACAATTCGTTCTTGCGCTTCTCCAGATTCTTCAATGCATAATCGGTACAGCATTCAATCAAAGCATAGGAATCATCTGCCAAATCTATCAATTCCAACTCCTTACCGCTTTGCATATCTACATTAATTCCCCAATAGCCCCACATTTCATGTGCTCCACCAAAATAATCACTGGACATACATTTGAGACTGAGCACATTCTGATCTAATCTGGAAATTTTACTGGTAGACAGGGTACTATAAGGTGCAAAATACTCTTCACCGTTCTCCTTGCTATACTCATAATCTTCTCTAACCATAGCAATATATTCTTCAGACTCTCCCCCATTGTCTGCAAAAAGAGTATCTATGGTTTGTGACGCCTCCTCAAAGCCTGCCCCTTCAAGCTTTACCACATCACGCTCAGATGTCATTAAAAGAGTCTTTTCGTCCTCTGCGTATATATAGTCTTGTTGACAGGTAATAGAAACTTTTGGCAATTCAATTGCCTCTTGGGCAGAGGGCTCCTTGGGCTCTTCTGTAGCAGACGAAGCATCCATACTGCTTCCGGATGGAGTCGTCTGGGACTCGTTGCTGTTGCAAGCTGTCAAAATTAAAGTTGTTAGTAGTAACGTTGTTAATAATATTTTTTTCATATTGCCTCCTGACTGCGGCGATTGCCGCGAAAAAACTGATTAGCCGTGTGGTATTCACAATTCGATTGCACACAGCATCTTTTGCCGTGCACTACTCGCACACAGCATCTTTTGCCGTGCACTACTCGCGCACAGCATCCTTTGCCGTGCACTACTCGCGCACAGCATCCTTTGCCGTGCACTACTCGCAAATCAATAACAACCCCTCAGCTTCGGCTGCAAGCAGCCGGCTTCGGGGTCGTTATTGATTCGCTTCGTATCGGGCGTTCCGCCCTATAGCCGGATATTCAGTCAACCGTCCCTGCGTGCAAGCACGCGGTCCGGCGCCTGAATACCGGCTGCACGGCCAAACTGGTGAGCCCTCTACATCTTTTCCGGTGCAGAGAAGCCTAACACGTCGATACAGGTTTCGAGGATGTCTCTTGTAAGCACCAAGAGTGCAATCCAGCCGGATTTTTTGGTTTCATTTTCTTCTACCAGAATCTTGGTGTCATGATAGAAATGGTTAAATGCATTAGCCAAATCATAAATATATGCACATACCTTGTGAGGTGCAATCTCCTCAAATGCACTATTCATCATGGCATTAAACTGGGACAGCTGCATCATCAAAGCCTTCTCAGCATCACTCTGTGCTACCTGAAGCTTCGTTTCAGCAAGGTTGCCGCCCTGCTCCTTATACTTTGCCAAAATGGACTTAATACGCACAATGGTATACAGGATATAAGGACCTGTGTCTCCCTCGCTGGAAGTAAAGCGGTCAATATCAAAGATATAATCCTTGGAAGCCTGGTTGGACAAATCACCATACTTCAAGGCAGCTACTGCAACGATGTCTGCAATCTGCATTGCCTCCTCATCAGAAATATCGCGACCTTCCTTAATCTTTCTAAACATTTCTTCCTTGGTGTCCGCAATCAAAGTCTCCAGACGCATAACGCCGCCGTCACGGGTCTTAAAGGGCTTGCCGTCCTTGCCGTTCATGGTACCGAAACCAATCCATTTCAAATCTGTCTCAGGAGTCACCAGCTTGGTCTTACGTGCACAACGGAATACCTGCTCGAAATACAAATCCTGACGCTTGTCCGTAAGATAAACCATCATATCAGGATGGTAGATATTCATACGCTCCAAAATAGTAGCCAAATCCGTGGTATTGTAAAGTGCCGCGCCATCAGACTTCAGAATCATGCAGGGAGGCATCTCTTTCGTATCGGTCTCCTCCTTAACATCCACTACCAACGCACCGTCACTGATATAGGCATAGCCCTCTTCCTTCATATATTTTACCATATCAGGAATGAGGTCATGAACATCACTTTCACCCTTCCACAGGTCAAATTCAACATTCAGACTACCGTAATTTTTCTTAAGATCAGTTACGGAAACATCCAAAATATGTTTCCAGAGAGCACGATACCCACGTACACCATTCTGCAACTTAAAAGTTGCCTCCATGGCTCTTGCCTTGTACTCTGCATCTTCCTTGGAACGAGCGCTTGCCGCAGGATAAATCTCCTCAAGCTCAGTCATGGTAAAAGGAGCTTCTGTGGGATACTCGCCCTCGTAATTTTCATCAAAATATACAAGCTCCGGCTGTCGATCCTGCACACCGGTAATTACCAGACCCATCTGTAATCCCCAGTCGCCCAGATGCACATCACCAATTACATCATGTCCTGCATAACGGCAAATTCTCTTGATACTCTCACCGATTACCGCAGAGCGGATATGGCCTACATGCAAAGGCTTTGCTACATTTGCTCCGCCGTAGTCAATAATAATCTTCTTGGGATTTTGGGGAACTTCCAGACCGAACTTGGCATCAGACTCCATTCCCTTCAAATAATCAAGCAAATACTCTTCCGAAAGTTTCAGATTCAAGAATCCGGGAGCCACTGCCACTACTTCTTTAAAAGCTGCATTTCCTACAAGCTTCTCTGCCACTTCATTGGCAATCATAATAGGAGCTTTTTTGTACTGCTTGGCACCTGCCATTGCACCATTACACTGATATTCACACAAATCAGGGCGATTGGAAATGGTTACGCGTCCCAAAGCAGCATCATAACCGGCAGCCTCAAAGGCTGCCCCCATTTCTTCTGAAAGTAAATCCAAAATCTTTTTCATGTTTTATCCTTCCTTTATCTCATGCCAATCAGACCATGCCCAATCGGCTGTTCATCCTACATAACCTCTACTATATCTCAATTTGGACAATCCTGCAATACTATTTTGTCGCCTCTTCTCCACGCAATCTGACATCTCTCTCTGCCTTGGAATAGGCACATCCGCAATAATCCTGTCGATATAAGTCATATTCCGCAGACAGCTCGATGGAACGCTTGTAACCGTTTTTCTTCTTAAAATCTGAGGGCAGCCACAACACATCATACTCCATCGCCAAATCCTGTCCAATTTCATTTATTTTTGCTGCATTCTTCAAAGGACTGATGGTAAGGGTCGTAGCAAAATAATCATACCCCTCTGCCTTTGCCAGACGCGCAGTCTCCCGAAGTCTAAGATCAAAACAGCGAAAACATCTCTCACCACCCTCAGGACAATTCTCATATCCCTTGGCTATTTCAAAAAACTGCCCCGGCACATAATCGCCCTCCACAATCTCGATAGGATATCCCTTCTTCGTCTCATTATAAGCTGCGATCAAACGTTTTTGTTCTTCCACACGATGCAAATACTCAGCCTCCTGTGAAATATTGGGGTTGTAATAAAATACCGTGATTGCAAAATATGTACACAAATATTCCAAACAATAACTGCTACAGGGTGCACAGCAACTGTGCAGAAAAAGCCGGGGCGGATTCGCCCCAACCTTCTCCAAAATTTTCTCCAGTTCTTTTTGATAATTTATCTGATTCATCTTAATCTCCATTCTTATGGCAAGTAGTATTACCTGCTACCGTCCGACCTTATTGCGTTCCTCATAACGTTTCGCCACCTTGCGCCAGTTAATAATATCAAACCAACACTCCACATAATCTGCACGGCGATTCTGATACTGCAAATAATATGCATGCTCCCACACATCTACCAATAAAAGAGGAGTGTAAATTTTCAAATCAGGAACATCCTGATTGGCCGTCTGAACAATGCTAAGTCTTCCATCCCCATCCGCAATCAGCCATGCCCAACCGGAGCCGAACTTGGAAACAGCAGCCTGCTTCATCTGTTCCTTCCATTGTTTATAAGAACCAAAGTCACGATTGATTGCTTCTGCCAGTGCACCGGTTGGCTCCTGATCATTGCAGCCTTTCATGGAATCAAAATACAATTCGTGATTGTATACTCCTCCTGCATTATTGTGGATAGCCATACGCACTGCCATAGGCTGGTCATCTGATGTGGTCAAAAGCTCCATTAAACTCAATTTTTGAAGCTGTGGGTAATCAGACAACGCATTATTCAGATTATCCACATATGTTTTGTAATGCTTATCATGATGAAAGCGCAATGTCTCCTCATCCAGAACAGGCATCAATGCATCATACTCATAGGGCAATGGGCGAACTACAAACGGGTAAACCTCAGGACTCATACAATTTCCTCACTTTCCTCAATGAAATCGCAGGCTGCCCATAGGCGCAAAAACCTGCACAACCGCCACAGATTCGAAGCGGAATCTGTTGGTAGTATATGCAGGTTTTTCCTTTTTGAATCTCATCTACATCAAAGAAATTTATTTATCCGTTGTCAACTCTTTGTACCAAAGAAGAGTATCTGTATATGCCTTCTGCACCGTTTCCATGGTAATATTTTCAAGAAGCATCTGTCTGGATACTTCCTGCCAGTTGGCATCCTCATACTGCATAACAAAGTCCAGTATAGGAGCAAGGGGACCTGTACGCTCCACCAAGGCTTTCTTAATATCACCATCGACTTTCATCATCTCCAAAGCTTCTGCCATAGGACATTCCAAAATCACATCCAACACAGAGAACAAGCCCATCAGGAATAATTCGTCTTTTCTAATTGCCAACTTATAACTCTCTGCCATATTTTCCGCAAACTTTGCACGAAGCAGAGAAAGTCTGGTTACCTCACTGGGTTTGTCCGCATAGAGCTGACCTGCCACTGCAGTGTTAATCCATTTCTTTAACTCTTTCTGTCCCAACATTGCCGCTGCATGGCGGATACTGTTGATTCCGGAATTAATTGCCATGCGATTTACAATCTTTAACAGCGAAATCGTCAACGCAGTGTCTCTGCCTATAATGTCTGCTGCCTTCTGCAAATCAAAATCTCCGTCATTCACAATATTTAACAGCTGAATATAATTCATCTTAAGCGGAGCAACCTTGTTACTGCCTTTGGTTAAGGGCATGCGATAAAACCGTCCCTCATACAGGCTGTAACCGCCGTCTTCTTTTAAATTCTCAAAAGTCTCCATCTCAGAGATATTACCTGCACAAAGCTTTGCATTCGGATAAAGCTTACCAAAATAAATCTTGGCCTTATCGATGGCAATCTTACGGTTATTTAAAAGCACATAATCCATCAATGCCAGAATTTCACGATAGTTCTCAAATTCTGCCACGGACAGTTTACGAATTGCCAGCTTGTATCCCATGTCCCGCAGCTGCTTCAAACGCTCGATATACATTTCGATAGGCGGAATCGTATTATCCAAAAGGAACACAATCCTCTCCGGCGCAGCACTGCACTGGTTCTCCACATCAGAGAAGATGGACATATTGGTCACAGGCACAAAAATCTCCTTGCCATCTGCCAAGGTCTCAATGCCAATATTTTGAATCAGTTCCAATCCGGCTACACGGACGGCACCGTCGTTTTGTCCTGTTCCCAAAAGCATAGGATTCAGGAAATAATTATGCTTTTGAGAAAAAATAGAATATGCACTTACCGTCATATTTTCGTCAAATAAAGGAATTAATGTTAAAAGCATTGTACCACCTCCGCGACTGTATACCCATCGTCCTTTCCCTAAAGTATCTTCTAACAAGGGAATTGATTTTATTACAAACCAATTCCCCTATCTTTTTACATCTTATTTAAAGTATGCAACACCGGACTCGAAAATCTTCATATCCTGTTCGCCGTAGATGTTCATGGCAACGGCCTCATCGCGTCTCTCAGAGTGTGCCATCTTACCGAAGCACCGTCCGTCAGGAGATGTGATACCTTCGATTGCACAATAAGAACCGTTGATATTGTACTCCTCGTCCATACTTACATTGCCCTCCGGGTCAGCATACTGGGTAGCGACCTGACCGTTTGCAAAGAGCTTGTCCAACCACTCCTTGGGAGCTACGAAACGTCCCTCACCATGAGAAGCAGGATTACAATAAGTTGCCCCAAGCTCAGCTCCCTGCAACCAAGGAGACTTGTTGGAAACTACCTTAGTGTAAGCCATCTTAGAAATGTGACGGTTAATGGTGTTGAAGGTCAAAGTAGGAGAATTTGCATCCTGTCCTACAATCTCACCATGAGGCACAAGTCCCAACTTAATCAACGCCTGGAATCCGTTACAGATACCAAGAGCAAGACCATCTCTCTCATTCAAGAGCTTCATAACAGCTTCTTTGAGTTTCTCATTCTGGAATGCAGTTGCAAAGAACTTCGCACTTCCGTCAGGCTCATCACCCGCAGAGAAACCACCGGGGAACATAATAATCTGAGCCTGAGCAATGGACTTCTCAAACTCCTCCACAGAAGCTCTGATATCCTCTGCAGTCATATTCTTAAATACCTTAGTGATTACATTTGCGCCTGCACGCTCGAAAGCCTTCGTGGAATCGTACTCACAGTTGGTACCGGGGAATACAGGAATAAATACGGTAGGCTTTGCAATCTTATTCTTGCATACATAGATGCTGTCAGCCTTATAGCAATCGCTTGCCACCTTCTCAGTACCCTTTTCAGCCTTAGTGGGGAATACCTTCTCCAACTTGGAAGACCATGCCTTCAGCGCTTCGTCCATGGAAATATTCACACCACCATATACAAATGCAGGCTCTTCGGTAACAGTACCGATTACCTTTACATCATATCCGAAAGCAGTCACTGCAGATACCTTGTCTGCCACTACCTCTACAACAATATCACCCAGACCATTGCCGAACAAATCATCTGTGGTAACATCCTCATCAATTGCTACGCCCAGCTTGTTACCAAATGCCATCTTGGATACAGCTGCTGCGGTTCCTCTTGCATCCAGTGCATAAGCGGATACAATTGCCTTGTCATTCATAAGACTGCTGATATAATCGTACATCTCAGCAACATCCTCATATGCAGGAATATCATACTCATCCTTATCGATGTAGAAACGAACCAGCTTGTTACCTGCGCTCTTAAGCTCAGGAGTGATTACATTTCCGCTCTTAGCCACATCCACTGCAAAGGAAACCAGTGTAGGAGGCACATCAATATCATTGAAGGTACCGGACATACTATCCTTACCACCGATGGAAGGAAGGCCAAAGCCCATCTGCACATCATAAGCACCAAGCAGTGCTGCGAAAGGCTGACTCCAACGGGAAGGATCATTAGACATTCTGCGGAAGTACTCCTGGAATGTAAAACGAATCTTCTTGTAATCACCACCGGATGCCACAATCTTAGCCATGGACTCAAGCACTGCATAAATCGCGCCATGGTAAGGGCTCCAGGTAGACAGATAAGGATCAAATCCATGAGACATCATAGTCACGGTATCTGTCTTGCCCTGCAAAACAGGAAGCTTTGCAATCATGGTCTGGGTTTCGGTAAGCTGATGTTTACCACCATAAGGCATCAGTACACTGCCGGCGCCGATGGATGCATCAAACATCTCTACCAGACCCTTCTGGGAACATACATTCAAATCATTCAAAAGTGCGAGCCAAGCACCCTTTACGTCACCCTCTTCCAGTTTCTCACCCACTGCGGGAACTGCCCACTGGTCAAAGTAATTCTCTTCCTGAACAGGAATATCCACCTTAACGGAAGTCTCCTGATGAGCACCGTTGGTATCAAGGAATGCTCTCTTCAAATTAACAATCTTGTTGCCTCTCCAATTCAGAACCAGTCTGGGCTCCTCGGTTACCACCGCAACCTCAACAGCCTCCAGATTCTCCTCGGAAGCATAGCCCATGAACTCTGCAACATCCTTGGGATCGATTACAACTGCCATACGTTCCTGAGACTCAGAAATCGCAAGCTCAGTACCGTCCAGACCTGCATACTTCTTGGGCACCTTATCCAAATCAACGGACAAACCGTCAGCCAACTCACCGATTGCAACGGATACACCACCTGCACCAAAGTCATTACACTTCTTAATCAGACGACTAACCTCTGCACGGCGGAACAGTCTCTGAATCTTTCTCTCGGTGGGCGCATTACCCTTCTGCACCTCTGCGCCACAAGTCTCAATAGACTCCTCGGTATGAACCTTGGAAGAACCGGTAGCACCGCCACAACCGTCACGTCCGGTACGTCCACCCAACAGGATGATTACATCACCGGGATCGGAGGTCTCACGTTTAACATTCTTGCGGGGAGCAGCACCCATAACGGCACCGATCTCCATTCTCTTAGCCACATAATTGGGATGATAAATCTCTTTTACAAAACCGGTTGCCAGACCAATCTGGTTACCGTAGGAAGAGTATCCGCTTGCCGCACCGCGAACCAGCTTCTTCTGGGACAACTTACCCTTCAAAGTCTCGGATACGGGAACAGTAGGATCTGCCGCACCGGTAACACGCATTGCCTGATATACATAACCACGACCGGAAAGAGGATCACGGATTGCACCGCCCAGACAGGTAGCAGCGCCACCAAAAGGCTCAATCTCGGTGGGATGGTTGTGAGTCTCATTCTTGAAGAACACAAGCCACTCCTCAGTCTCCACATGATCACCATAATCCATCTCTACAGGCACAACAACGGAACAAGCATTGATTTCCTCGGATTCCTCCATATCATCAAGCTTACCGTCTTTTTTCAGCTTTCTCATTGCCATCAGAGCCAGATCCATCAGGCAGACAAACTTGTCATCTCTGCCCTTAAAAATTTCTTCTCTGGTCTCTAAATAATCATTGTAGGTAGCCTCCATAGGCTCACGATAGAAACCATCACCAAACTCCACATCCTTAAGCTCTGTGGAGAAAGTGGTGTGACGACAGTGGTCAGACCAATAAGTATCCAACACACGAATCTCTGTCATGGAAGGATCTCTCTTCTCATCCTCTGCAAAATACTTCTGAATATGTAAGAAATCCTTGAAGGTCATAGCCAGACCAAGGGAATCATAAAGTGCTTTCAATTCATCCTCAGGCATAGCGGCAAATCCGTTAAAGATTGCAACATCTGCGGGATCTTCGAAAACAGTAACCAAAGTTTCAGGCTTAACCATATCTGTCTCTCTGGAATCAACAGGGTTGATACAATGCGCCTTCACTCGATCCATCTCATCCTCAGTGAGATTACCCTGAATCATATAGGTCACAGCAGTCTTAATGATGGGATTCTCGTTCTCATCCAAAAACTGTACACACTGCACTGCGGAATCTGCTCTCTGGTCATACTGACCGGGCAGATACTCAACAGAAAATACATGTCCGTCAGCAGGGACATCAATATTCTCCAGATACAAATCATCTACAGGCGGCTCAGAAAATACCGTCTGGCAGGCTCTCTCAAACACTGCATCCGAAATATTCTCCACATCATAGCGGATGAACACGCGAACCTTGTCCGCGTTGATGCCCAGATAGCCTTTCATTTCCTCGTGAAGCTCCTTCGCCTTAACTGCAAAGGGTTCTTTCTTCTCCACATAGATACGTCTTACGTTTCCCATAATTTATATATTCCTCCAAGTTTATTATTCCCTAATTTATCCGGTCTGCTTACTCTGCGCCGATACCACGCAGGATAAACATTAACTCTCTGTCCACTGCATCCGAACTGATGCCGGTGGTCTGGGCAGAAATTTTCATGCCCTCCAGCACGTACATAATATTGCGTGCAGTACCTGCACAATCCTCACAGATAAACTCCCCATTCTCCACACCGGTCTCAATCAGCTTCTCAATTACTTTTACAGCCGAATCAAACTGTGTTTTCAAGACATTATCCTTTTTAGGCAGTTTACCGTTGTTTTCAAAATAGAACTCATAAATGGCCTGGGTTAAAGTATCCTTTTTGCGTAGAATCTCTTTCTTCTGCTCCTTCAAAAACAAGAGCAAAATATCCACAGCCGTAGCATCCTCTGCTATCTTACCAGAGAAAACATCATCCGTCTCCTCACTTTCAAGCTTCAGAACTTCTGTAAAAATCTGACTTGTACTCTCAAAATAGAGATACAAACCGCCTCGGCTGATATCACAGGCCTCCACAATGTCCTTCATGGTGACGGTCTTGAATCCCTTTTCCATGAATACCTTTCTGGCAGTCTCTACAATATATTTTTTCTTCTGTACGGACTTATCACCCATTTTGTAACCCATACCTTTCTCGCTGTCTGCTAAAATCTTGGTTTGTCCAGCGGTTTGTCCCAGAATTCCACAATCTCTACCATCTTGTTGATGACAAGATAGAAAATCCGCTCCTGTACCGCCTCACTCCAAAGTGTAGACCTGGTCCGGCCACCCAATACATAATTAGACAAAATACCACAAAGAATCCCCCATTCTTTGATGGTGGCATCGGCAATCACTTTGCGCTCATCATCATGAGAAACAATCCGGTTACGTGTATAAACATACCGGTAATTCCTATCCATGAAGATAGAATTGCCCGCTTCGCGCACAAATCCCATCAAATTGCCGTCGTACACCGGAAATCCCATGAGTTTTTCTCCCATGTCCGCGCCGTTATAGGTGCGGCTCACCTGCGTACCAACACTCTTCTCCAACCACGGCAGATAACGCAAAAGTGGCAGCAATGCCTGCTTATACTCCTCCACCTGCTGTCTGCGATTTTCTGTTTCACGTTCCATTAGGCTTACCCTCCAGATATCATATCACAGAAACTGACACGTATGTATTTTTATTTTAACACATTTTTATCAAAAGTACAGTAGAAAATTTATACTGTTTTGTAGTATACTATATATGGAGGGATTTATTATGGCTGGTATAACATTAGAAAAGGGAAAAGCAATCTACACATATGGGCAACCAATGACTGCCCTGCATCTGATTACAACAGGCAAAGTACGCGCTGATTATCCGGGTGGTTCTTATACTTTGGGCAAAGGCGACGTCATCGGAATCTGCGAGATATGCTCGGAGATACATTTTGTGAGCTATACCGTGACGGAGACCGCCACCATCTTAAGCTATCCTCTATCCAGTATCAATGTACTGAATGACCTTCTGCAAAAACATGCCGATATGGCAAGGTTTTTCTTAATTTCTGCCTGTCGTCAGATTAACACTCTACAAAACAGTCTCTCGAATTCCGAGATTACCAGCAATAATCTCTATCAGCATCTGGTTGCTGATTATGACAACTATACCATGCTTTGCGAACGATATCGGATTCGTCCCAGAGAACTGGATTCTTTAAATGATTTGAATGTCTATATGGCTGAAGAAGCTGAAGAACCTTGGCTTACCGGTTACTATCAAGGTCTGACCAATATTTATGCCGGCGAACATTTCAGAGATTTCCTGAAGGAGGCCTCTGTCTCCATGGGTATTCTGAAAAGAGGAAGTTTGGACTTTCAGCGAGTGTGGACAGCATTAGAGGAGCAATCCGCTTATCAAAAACAACTGGCCGGTTTTTATTTTAACGAATCCGGAAATGATTTGTATGATTTCTATACTTCTCTTTACTATAAATTAGACAGCGGCTGTGAAGAACTTCCTGAGGTGTTAAGTATTATTCGACGCATAGCTGAACAGCCCGAAAATAAGATTGCAGTTTCCATGCAACTTGCCGAGAGCCGTATCAAACAGTTTACCGGCACACTGTCTCTAACCGACAATACCGATTCCGAAGCTGCCGATTCCGTTTCTCTTCCTCAGGAACTGGCCGGCTCTCTCAACACCATTTTGGATTTTGCCGGAAGAGAACTGGGAATTTCCGATTCTTTCCGCCAACATGTGCACAGCTATAAACTGCTCTCTGACAAAAACTCCATGGATGGTAATGTATGTGCTCTTCGCCGTGCCCTTACAGAGGAATTTTATGTACTCTATACTGCTCTGTTTGAGCAAACCCTGACGACCGACGAAGTTCCAACTGCAGTTTGGATGTTCCTATACTTTGGTTATGTGGACGAGGATTTGGCCGGCATAAAAAACACCGCCACACTCTACCACATGTTGCCCAACATAACAGACAGCAGTGCCTTCGGTGTGTACACCTTCTACCACTGGTTGCTTGCTATTTTCCGCGGCGAAAAAGAACCCAGCCGCAACGAATTTGATCAGGATTATACAGACTTTTTACACAAACAAAAAATGAGCGGAACCGTCACCGAGCAGGATTTGATGGCTTTGGAACAAAACAGCATGAGCAAAGTCAATTACGAGCTACAAAATATGTTCCCCACAGTCAACAAGATTACATACGGACGAATTTCTACCTTCTGTCCGATTTTCACCGCTGAAAGTGCCCAGAAAGATTTGGAAACGGCCTATGTAACCGTCTCCAAGCTTGCAAAAGCTTCCGAGCTGGTACGCAAGGTAGACTACTCCGCATTTTATCGCGAAGGCCTTGACATGGACCATATTGATGTCATGGGTAAAATACCTGTCCACAGCGAGTATATACCGGATGTTATTCTCTTCCCTAACGCAGGTATCCGTACAGTAATGTGGCAGGAAATTGAAGGCAAAAAACGCAACACTCCCGGCAGAATGTGCTTCTCCCTGTTCCATATGGAAGATTTAACCACATCCTACCTGCGCATGACTGCAGAATTCCGCTGGGAATTGTGCAAGCGTATACAGGGAGCTCGTTGGAACGATGTCAGCGAAGCTTCACTGACCAGTGAATACTTTGACTATATTCAATTCTACCGCAAGAATCATGAATTAAGCAACGAAGCCAAAGAACGTATTCGAAACGGCCTTATGCAGACCAAAAACAGTTTCCGTGAAATGTTTGTACGAGACTACATCCAATGGGTTGTATATGAAGGCAACGGCTCTCCCAGACTCAACAAGGTGGCAAGAAAAATCTTCTTTACCTACTGCCCCTTCACCACGGATATCTGCGACAAACTGGACTCCAATCCTATGTACGCAGACTTGTTGTCCCGTCACAGACTGCAAAGAGCCCAGAAGAAACACCAGCTTGAAATGTTGCGCAAAAAGCTGTGGAATTCCGGCACTACTGTTCCGGATACACTGGAACAGGAACTTGCATATTTTGAAAAATAAATATCCTGATACAATAACAGGGCGTAAACTGCCAAAATCCAGCAGTTACGCCCTAACATTTTTTCCTATGAAAATTATGCACTCTTCTGTGCCTTCTTGGCAGCCTTTGCCTCAAGAGCCTTGTCTGTGGGACGAACCAGGAACAGACAAATCAACAGAGACAAGATATAAAGTGCAATAGTTGCATACAAAACATACTGATAACCGGTAGGATTTACAGTAATCATCTCGATAGTACCATCAGAGAGCACATGCTCAATCTGCTCAGGATTACCGAACTTATTTACAATCCACGCAGCCATCTGGTTACCGGTAAGACCTGCAAATCCCCATGCGGACAGAGTCAAACCATGGATTGCACTGATGTTACCCATACCATAGTGGTCAGACAACAGAGTAGGTACATTAGAAAATCCTCCGCCGTAACCTGCATTTACAAAGAAAATCAAAGTCAATACCAAAACAATCAACAAAGTATTTCCAGCACCATTCTGAATACCGCCGGTGAGGATTACAATACCGGTGAAGATAATGGACAAAATGAAAATCAACTTATAAATGGTATTTCTATCCTTCATGGTATCTGCCCATGCAGAGAAACCAAGACGTCCGCCTGCATTAAAAATTGCAGATACAGTGGAAATAATACCAACAAAACTTGCAAGACCCAGACACTTGATAATCATCTTCTCCTGGGAAATCAAAGCCAAACCACAGGTAATATTCAGGTAGAACATCAACCAGATACCAATGTAGTTGGTTACAGGCTTGGATTTGATAACAGCCATCATGCTCTGGCTTTCTTCCTTGGACTGAGGCTCATGCCAGCCCTCAGGCTTCTTCAAAAGCAGATGTCCTACAAACATCATTACGAAGTATACGCCTGCAAGAATAATAAACATCTTATAAATACCACCATCGCCAAGACCTGCAAGCATTCCCTGCATAATAGGGCTTGCGATTGCCTTCGCTGCACCAAAACCTGCTACTGCCAAGCCGGTTGCAAGACCCTTACGATCCTGGAACCACAGCATCAAAGTCTTAACGGGAGACAGATAACCGGTACCAAGACCGATACCCATAATCAAACCATAACAAATATAAATACCAATCAACGCCAACATACTACCCTGATGCTGACCACCATAGTAGATGAAGAATCCGGTGCCTGCCATACCAACTGCAAAGCAAATTGCAGCAATCAGGGAAGACTTATGAATATCCTTCTCAACTACATTTCCCAGGAAAGCTGCAGACATACCCAGGAAAAAGATTGCAAAGCTGAATGCCCATTCGGTTGCACTTTTTGAAAATCCGATGTAGTCAGCAATCTCCTGACTAAAAATTGACCAACAATAAACTGTACCGATACTGCAGTGCAAAAGCAATGCGGGAATTGCTGCACGAACCCATTTGTTTGTGCGCCATCCACCCTTTTTTGTGTTCTCGCTCATAACTGATTCATCCTTTTCTTTTTGTTTAAATTTTGTTATTTTTGCGGGTCGTGAGCATTATTGTCCACAGGCCAAAAGCCATTATACACCCATAAATTAACAGTTTCAACATAAAAATTGCACTAAATTAAGAACATTTTTGTGATAGATTTAACAATTTTACAAATGAAGTTCTGGCTAGTTACAACAATTACCTAATACTCCTTAAACTTCCCTACATAATCCGTTCCGGTCTCACCCTGCAGCTTGTCCACAATAGGCTGCGGGTCTGTTTCCATCAGAAGCAAAGTATCCAATGCTTTCAAAAAAAGCTTCTCAGGCTGCCAACGGTTTACTTCCTCCCGCCTGTCAAGATAGGCCTTAAAATGATCCACCTGCCATACCAAAATATCGGTAATACTATACCCGGCCACCTTATACTCTCCCCAGAACTTACCGTAATCATGATAATAGGCCAGTTCCCTAAGCACTCCATTGGATTTAACAATACGGGACCACAAATCAGCCGCGTACTCTTCACTCTCTCCTGCCTGTGCCGCAAGTTCATGCACATACTCCTCCAGCACTTTCATTGCCCGGTCCAGTTGCTCAGACTGCTCCTTTTCCTGCAGGCTTCTCTTGCCATCCGTCTCCATAGTCCTACCTCCTTCATGCCTATTTTTCTCGTCACTATAACAAAAAAACCTTAAAATGCTGTTTCCAACACTTTAAGGCTTCCTCTAACAGGGGAAGAGGGGATCGAACCCCCATTAACGGTTTTGGAGACCGCCGCACTACCATTGTACTATTCCCCTATGAACGTTGGTATCTTACCAACGAATCATATTGTATCACAAAGTTTATGTAATAGCAAGCAAAATTTTAAATTATTGTTAATTTTCATTTAAACATAAACTCATTTCGCAAAACTTGGGTCTGAGCAAGCCTTTTCGTTCTCTGAGACCCAAAAACGAGAGAATACATCTGCTATCTCACTACTTTACATCATAATTTGGGTCTCAGAACTAAAAACCAGCTTGTGGGACCCGAGATTTTCTTAAACCTTGGGTCTCCAAAGAGCATTTTCTCCTCGGAGACCCAAATGCCATAATAAAATATACCCTATAAAGTGGACACGTATAAGTTTATTTTATACCCACACTTTATGGCAATCCCCATTCTGTACACATGACTTTTGGAACGTGTACCTTTAGGCTGTTCATACAAACGTGGTTG
>SVFL01000031.1 GCA_015056885.1 Lachnospiraceae bacterium | reverse complement strand
GTACATCCTACGCCAAGATTAAACATATTCCATTCAGGAAGAAGACACATACACATACCCAGTGCAAATACCAATCCACTAACAACACCTAATACCAATGTAATAAAATTTTTCTTTTCCATGACTTTCTTATCTCCTTTGAGTTTTTCGTTATTTAATATACTGATGATATATCTGTTTCATTTTTGTTTTGTTTTAATACTGTTTCTGTTCCTTCTTAATACGAGCTTTAGCTTCTTCTGCTGTTTCTCCTTCTTTTACCAAATATTTTTCTACAAAGCCGTCCTCAATTTTCTTATAGGCTCCGACAACTCCTCCTTCAAAATATATTATTATGAGTGCTTTTTATTCGCATCTCATGTATCTATCATATATCCGCAATGTTTTTATCTTGTTTGAAAAATGTTTCTATTATGTTAAATATATGATAGGAAATGTGCTGAACCCTTGGAAATCGTAGGATTTCTAAGGGTTTTCGCTATGTATAGGTTTATGGAGAAATATCGTAACGTGATGTAAATTGGTGTAGTTTTAAGATGAATTGGTGTCAAAATTGAAATCCGGAATACTTTTTAATATCATCGAGACTATGCGCTTACGATTATCTCATGCCATGATCAGAGTGTCTGCATGTAAAAAAACACCACTCGTAAAAGTGTCGTTAATTATAATATTCATAGGAAAATCTTTCCCCCCCTATTCTTCTGTCTCTATCACATCATCCGTATATTTTCTTTGCATATCGTGACGCTTTTTCCGATTCTCAACTGATTCAAATATAATCGAAAAATCATAATCCTCCGGATAAAGCTCCGATGCCGGCACATGCAATTTGACGCGCTTATGATTAATCCAGATTTTCCTGTCAGTCAATTGTACTCTCAGCACACCTTTTTCATTAACCGGTGCACACACTATCCCAATCTTTTTCTCAGGATAAACCATTACACTATCTCCGATTTTAAACTTGGTAGTAAGTTCAATATTGTTTTTTCGGGTTTTGGTTTTGGAAATTTTAGTTGTACTTTTCTTAATAATAGTACTTTCCGGATTATGAAATGAATATGAATTTACGGCCTCTTTTCCATATGCAGCCTCTATCGCCACTTTCAGCATTTCTGCCGGCATTCCCAGCCGGTCCGCAATATAAAATGCGCAGCTTTCACCGGCTTCACCAATTATCATTTGATAAGTGGGGCATAATGTTTCTTTGTCAAATGTCATTCTTGCGTTAACGATATCTTCTGCTTTGGCAGCATATTCCTTTACCTCCGGATAATGTGTTGTCACCAGAAATATTGCACCACTTTTTCTGAGTTCTTCCAGTATTGCAATTGCAATTCCCATGCCTTCCGTCGGATCTGTACCGGAACCTAATTCGTCCATAATTACAAAGCTGTCCTTATTTGCCTCGCTCAATACTTCCAGAACATTGGTTATGTGCGCAGAAAATGTGGACAAATTCTCCGACAGGTTTTGCCCATCCCCAATATCACACAAGTAGGAACTGTTCATACAAATATCCGCATGTTTACATGTAACATGCAATCCGCACTGTGCCATAATACAATTTAACATGACTGTTTTAATGGCAACGGTTTTTCCTCCTGTATTGGGGCCTGTTATAATAATTCCCCGTACATTTTTTCCAACTTCAAACTGTAACGGTACAGCCACAGCCCTATTCATCAACGGATGACATGCCTCAATTAATTTAATGCGGCGTTCCGTATTTATCGCCGGCTCAACCGCCTCCATATCAAGACTCAATTTCCCCTTAGAAAAAATATAATCTAACTTTTCAACCATTTCCAAATCTGCCTGTAAAATAGGTGATGATTCCATTACAAAAGCTGATAATGCATACAAAATGTTGTATACTTCGTTTTCTTCACTTATTTTGAGTAATTGTAATTCTTCATAATATTTGGCAACACTGGATGGCTCAATAAATAGTGTACTTCCGGTAGATGACTTATCTATGACACTGCCGGGTATCTTAAACTTATAATCTTTTTTCACAGGAAGACATATCCGCCCATTCCTGAAGGTACAGTAATTATCCGCCATACATTTCTTATTGGCACGCAGGATTTGTTCCGCCCTTTGCTTCATCTGTTCTTCACACTTCGCAATTTGTTTTCGTATCTGTTCTAATTCTTTTGATGCATAATCATCCACTGCTTCATTCCTGATTTTAGCAGCGATTTCCCGACTCAATTCTGATAATTCATCCAGATTTTCGTCATAATACGCCAAAGAATTCTGATATATCCTTCCCCTCGTTAAATAATCCTTCAACCGCCTTATTACAACCAAAACCTTTTCTACACGCTCCAATTGATATGGTGTTAAACAATCTCCTTTTTCAGCAGCCAATAATGCCTCTTTTATTTCAGTCATATTTTGTAATGGCGGCATCCCCAGCTTTTCAATCAGAAACCTCGCATCTGTTGTATCCCTTAATTTCTTTTTCAATTCAGTTTCCGAAAATACCGGCGTTGCTTCACTGATTATTTCCTTAGCCGAATCCGTAACAGCTAACTCAGCCCATATTTCTTTTACTTTATCAAATTCAATTTGTCTGTCTATATTCATTTTCTTTCCCTCTCATTCTGAAATTTTATCTCGCTTCAAACGCAAATAAAATGCCGTGCCGCAGTGCAATCCCGCGGAGCACTTTTGCTTTCCAGTACAATTTCAACGAATTTGTCCCGGAAAGCAAAAAAGACCACAGTCCCTTAAGTGCATTAAGATACTATGGTCTTTCATATGATTATTCTATATATTTCCAAAAAAGAATAAAACGCCACAGTTCAATCCCGCGGAAATATATACCACACTATTAAGCAATTGTAAGGCGAAAAACGCTGACATCTATGTGTCAACAAATGGGCAGACCTCTAGCGCAAACTAAAAATCTCCCTGTAATATTTAATTTGCATTTTTTTCGATTACAATTACACTCAGCAAACAAAAATCTCCTAAATTTTTTTCTTCATTATACATATTCGTTTGTTATTGGTCAAGTCTACCAAATTATTCTCTTCTTGTTTTTATTCAGTTTCGTTTTCTTCCTCTAATAGCTTTATTAACGCAGAAGGTTCACACACCTTAACAGAAGATTTCGTATAGTCTTTTACATTTCTGGTTACTATACAATCCATTTCTGAACGAATTGCTGTTTCTACCATAATAGCATCTTCATAATCACCAATTTCAGAAGATATTGCTTTCCGGCAATCTAAAGAAGTAGTATCCAACAAATGAAATAAAGTAAAAAGTTTGCTCAAAATCTTTCGTGTTTCTGCGTCGCTATGTGTTAAACGATGTGTCAGATAATAGATATCTGTAACTGACTTTGCAGTAATATATCCCTCAAATTGCTTATTTGCAGAATATATAAAGAGCTTTTGTGCTGCTTCTGCAAACGGAACACGAGACTGTAATGCATCGATGATAACACAAGTATCAACTAAAACTCTCATATTGTATTCAACCTTTCTTCCCGTGCTTCTTCCAGCGTCATATCATTTGAAAGAACGCCAAACAATGACTTAGCAACATCTACTCTATCCTGATATGGGTTAGACAATTTTGCAACAACTTTTCCGTTACGAGTAATATAAATATCCTCTGTTTCTGCAAGCATAAGATATTTGCCAAGATTCATTTTCAATTCAGTTGCGGTAATAGACATATCATCATCCCCTTTCTTAAAGAACAACTATTTATCGTCTTAAAAGATAATCTTTCTTTTCAATTATATTATACACAAATCGAACGATTTCATCAACAAAATCGTTCGATTTGTACAAATTTTAATATTTACCAAACTTCGAGACTATCCTCTGCAAACTCATTCGGTATTCTTCCTTTGCTTCTCAACATCCGTGAGAATACACTGTGGCACAATCTGCCACAATGTATTCCCACATAAAAGCACCTAGTCTGTCACTCATGCATTCATAGATTCTTCCAGTCGTCTAAGCTTACACTTCAATTTTTGGCTTAGGTTGGTCATCCAATTCGGCATATTTTCCACATCTTCACTCATTACATGTAAAAGAGTTGTGTATTCCTGTAAATGTACAAATCTTCTCATTAGCATCATTGACTGTTGTTGCTCCTCTGTGAAAGACGTGGCACTGCGATATCCCTCAAGGAAACTGGCGATTGCTTCTTCCATAGCGATATCTTCTATAACCTCATCAAGTGCATCTAATGCTCTAACAACATCCAATGCATACCAACAACATATTGCATCGTCAAAGTTAATCACACTGAAAGACTCTTCCTTGTCATCATAGAATACATTATCCGGCTCGAAATCATAATGAATAACACCATAATCAGATGTCGATAATGGAAGACTCTCTAATTCCTTACACACATCCTCAAACTCTTTTCTTACAATTTCCGAAGCACCATATTTCTGCATTCTCTCTTCTATTTCGCCTAGAAGCATTTTGTGGTTACGCCTTTCTTCGGAATATGGATATTCCTTCATCAGTGCATGTAATTCTCCCAACGTCTTTCCGTATCCCTTGACAATTTGAAATGTTCCTTTGGTATCTTCCAAACTATTTCCGGAGACCTTTTCAAAGCAGGAAACATTGTAAGTTCCCCACTCCGTATTGATTTGTCCAAAAAGTTTTCCGTCTTTCATCGGTACCGGACGCATAGCAGGAAATCCCTTATCAATCAGCCATTCTATCAAACATATTTCAGACTTTACATCATCAAGCTTTTTTTCCTCTGCTGGAGACAATCTTAAAAAACAGATTCTTCCGTCCGTTTTCAACCGAAATGGATAAATGGCATTTGATGAAATCCTAAAATACTGTAACATTTCATCCACCGAATCCATGTCACACTCATAAAACTCCATACATTTCTTTGCCAGGTCAAAATTCTCAAATAAATATTTTAATTTTAGCATAGTACCCTTTCTGCAGGCACCTCATGCCTGCCTGTTAATATTCGATATTCACCCTTGTCATCATTTTTCTTTTATCTCGGCGTGTAGTTCTCATGCCGAACACCTCCTTTCCATATTTCAAAAATCTATTTTGTAATCGGTAGCCAGAACTTTATGATATCATCACTACTCACATCTTGTTCCTCCCTCCAAGTTTTTTATACCAGTCAACAATACCTCTACTGACAAATCAAAGCTCTCCTTAACAGATATCGGATTACCAAATGCTCCATTATTCACAAGTAATGCATAACCCTCTAAGAAACTTCGAAATGTACGTATTAAATGATTTATGGTTTCATCTGAAATATTCAATGTTCCCATAATCTTAAACAAAACACCAAATAATTGCTTTGTAGCATTTTGTGTTTCCTCATCATGAAATTTATTGTACCAAAGCATAGCATTGAATACTCCCGGATTACCTGTTGCATACTCATAAAACGCATAACACATAGCTCTTAGTGCCTCATAACCGCTTACTCCTACTACTGCTAGAAGAAGTTTTGTCTCTAACTGTTTCCATCCATACAACATTAAACTTTTCTTTAAATCATCCAAGCTATTAATGTGATTGTACAATGAAGGAGTCTGTACACCAAATTCAACCGCTATTACCTTTAGGGTAATATTGTCTAGTCCTCTTTCATTTGCTAACCTGGCTGCTCTCTCAACAATAAGATTCTTATCAAGTCCTACTCTTGCCATCTATAATCACCTATCCATTTGATAACAATTTGCTAAATTAATTATCATTTTAACTAATGTCATTAGTTTCGTCAAGTAGATTTACTTTCTCCTACATATAAGTATATGCGCCATAAAACACACAAAAAAGGTCCTACTGAAAACTTCGTTCAGTAAGACCTTTTCTACCTGACTTAACTTCAAAACCACTCACTAATCTTAAACAAATGCGTTTAGCAAAGTGTTATCAAATTGTTATCAAACCATTTTACAAGATGTCTCAAACTCGCTTTTGAATGATTTACACTGCCAGCGGCTTTTATTCGAACTCTATCGTCGCAACGGGTTTCTTGGTAAGCTCATAGCACACTCTATTCACACTGGGAACTTCAGTAGTAATTCTGTCTACAATCTTCTCAAGAATGTCATAATCAAGTCTCTCGATAGTTGCTGTCATTGCATCGATGGTATTTACGGCACGGATAACTACCATGTAGCCCATGCTTCTTGCATTGTCTCTTACACCTACAGCCTTGAAATCAGGCACTACGGTGAAGTACTGCCATACTTTCTTGTCCAGGCCTGCCTTTGCAAACTCTTCGCGGAGGATTGCATCGGCTTCGCGGAGTGCTTCAAGACGGTCACGGGTGATTGCGCCGAGGCAACGAACGCCGAGGCCGGGGCCGGGGAAGGGCTGACGATATACCATTTCTGCAGGGAGACCAAGCTCTACACCACAAGCACGTACTTCGTCTTTGAAGAGCTGTGCAAGAGGCTCAACAAGTTCGAACTGGAGGTCCTCAGGGAGACCACCTACGTTGTGGTGGGACTTCACGCATTTAGCAGTCTTAGTACCGCTCTCGATGATGTCAGGGTAGATAGTACCCTGTCCCAGGAAGTCAATGCCTTCCAGTTTTCTTGCCTCTTCTTCGAATACGCGGATGAACTCGCCGCCGATAATTTTTCTCTTCTGCTCAGGGTCTGCAACGCCTGCCAGTTTATCGAGGAATCTATCTGTTGCGTCTACATATACGAGGTTTGCCTTGAGCTGGTTGCGGAATACTTCTACAACGCTCTCGGACTCGTTCTTACGCATCAGGCCATGATTTACGTGAACACATGTGAGCTGGTCGCCAATTGCCTTGATGAGCAATGCTGCCACTACAGAGGAATCAACGCCGCCGGACAGTGCCAGCAGAACCTTCTTGTCGCCAACCTGTTTGCGAACAAGCTCTACCTGGTCCTCGATGAAGTTCTTCATGTTCCAGTTCGCCTCGCACTTGCAGGTGTCGAAGAGAAATGCCTTTACAGTTGCATCATCGGGAAGCTCTGCATACTGCTGTGCGCACTTTGCTGTAGGATGGTCGATAGCGATTACGGGAATGCCGCACTCGTAGATATCTGCATTTACATCAATCTCTACGCCGTCAACCACACGGTTCTCACCGCCGTTTAAAATGATACCCTTTACATTGGGCAGTGCCTTAAGCTCGTCCACAGTGATGTCATGGGGATGAATCTCGCTGTAAACGCCCATGTCACGAATCTGTCTGGCAATTACTGTGTTCTCTGTGCTACCTAAGTCCAGAATTACAATCATGTCCTGTTTCATCGTTTATCTCCTTAAATTAAGCAAAATCAGAGCTCCGATTCATCTTTGAACTATATGAGCCGGATAACTCATTTTTAGAAACATGGAGTTATTATAGTACAAAATTTTTCCATAGAAAAGAGGTTTTTTTAATTTTTTTGTATTTTTTTACAGCCAAGTTATCTTTTAGGGTGGAAAAAAGGGCGATTCTTGCTAGAAACACCCTTTTTTCTGTAGGAATCAGCATCTTCCCAAGATGCTGATTCCTACTATTCGCCCATAGCAATTACTCTGTCTGCTCTTGCGATGGTAGATGCTCTGTGAGCAATCATAATAGTAGTGCGCTCCTTACAAAGTCGCTCGATTGCTTCGTTCACCAGACGCTCCGATTCGTTATCCAGAGCAGAGGTCGCCTCATCCAATAGAAGAACGGGGGCGTTTTTGAGCACCGCTCTGGCAATAGCGATTCGCTGTTTTTCACCGCCGGAAAGCGTATTGCCACGCTCGCCGGGAATAGTGTTATACCCTTCAGGAAGCTTCATAATAAAATCATGAGCATTGGCTGCCTTGGCCGCTTCGATGATGTCCTCCATAGGCACATCCTCGGGAGCCACATCACTTCTGCCGTAGGCAATATTCTCGGCGATGGTTGCCTCGAAGAGATAGGGCTCCTGAGGCACGTAACCAATCAGGTCACGAACTTCTCTGAGACTCATTTCGCTGTAGGATTTTCCTTCTATAGTCAAATCCCCCTGCTCCGGCTTATAGAAGCCCAAGAGAAGTTTTGCAAAAGTACTCTTACCACATCCGGACTGACCGGTGAGAGCCACGAACTCGCCCTTTTTGATATCCAGGGAAAGGTTTTCCAAAATCTGTCTGTCTTCCTTATATGCAAAGGTAATGTCTTTGGCGGTGACGATTCCGGCAGTCTTATCCGCCCCACCGCTAAGTTCATAGGTCTCGGGCTCCTCCTCCAGACTTAAGAAATCATAGATACGCTCTGCATTTGCCACGCAGTTCATCATCTGAGGAATGTATTTGCCGATCTCCATCACCACAAAACGGAAGTTGCCATAGATAGAGTATATAGCGGACAATTCACCCAGCGTGGTCAGGTTTTTGGACACAAACCACACACCCACGCCCAAAAAAGCCAGACTGCTGAGAAGGTCAAAAAGGTTATTCAGTCCCTCTAATGCCGCACTCATGGTATTAGTCTTCTTCTGAATCTTGTAACAGTCTGAATTAGCTACATCATAGTCCTCCAGAAGCTGTCTGCCGGTGGGGAATATTTTGGTGGTCTCCATACCTGCCAGAATATTCGTAATCTTCTCCGTCATCACTGCATTTTTGCCGGAGAGCTTGCTACCCATCTTTTTCATAGGCTTTAAGAAAATACTGTTTACCAACAAAGACAATCCGCTTACAGACAACAGACACAGGGTCAGCTGCCAATTCAGCACCAGCATGGGAATCATATAAATAACTGTGGTCAAAAATCCGTCAAGCAATCGGCGCAGTCGGGAGCCGTAGATATCTCCTGCCCTCTCCATATCAAATACCAGCTTGGACATGAAGTCACCACTGTGCATGTTTTCATAATAGCTCATGGGCAGGCGCAGCACCTTGGCAAAGACCTGTTTTTCCACACGGGCAATGCCTCGCTTGGCCTCAATGTTGTAACGCACAATTCCGAAACGCCAGGTAAACATAGCTGCCACAATGATAAAGAAATTGATAATAACCGTAGTAAGCAGTCCATCCGTCTGTCTGGTCTGGGCTGCCTCCATAATATTTTTTACTAGCCATGCATTGGCGATTTTACTGCCTGCAAAGCCCACGATGGACACCACAATAGCAGTGAGGTAGATGGGAAGCCGCTTGCCCATAAGGCCCATGAACCAGAAGAAAATATTAGGCTTTTTGCCGTTCTGTTTATCCTTACTCATTTGCCGCTACCTCCTTTCCATGCATGCCTGCATAAATACCGTTCCTCGCAATCAGTTCTGCATGGGTGCCGGACTCTGCAATGCGTCCGCCCTCCACCACATATATTTTGTCCGCATCCATAATGGTGGACAGACGATGGGCAATGATAATCACTGTCTTGCCCTTGGAAATGCGACCGATAGCCTCTTGCAACAGCCCTTCTGTTCCCGCATCCACTGCTGCAGTAGGCTCATCTAATAAAAGAATAGGCGCATTCTTCAAGAATGCTCTGGCAATGGAGATTCGCTGACGCTCACCTCCGGAGAGACGCACGCCACGCTCACCCACCACGGTATCGTAACCGTCCGGAAGATTCATAATAAAATCATGAATGTTGGCATTTTTACAAGCCTCAATCACTTCTTCCTTCGTTGCATTTTCCTTGCCGTATGCCACATTCCGCCAGATGGTCTCCGGGAAAAGAAACACATTCTGGGACACATAGGAAAAGCAGTTTCTTGCCGCCTGCAAATCCCAGTCTGCGAAATCATGCCCGAACAGCTTGTAGTTTCCGCCCTTTTTGCGGTAAAATCCACACAGAATGCGGAAGATGGTACTCTTACCCTCACCGGAGCCACCTGCAAAAGCCACTGTCTGTCCCTGACCAATGGCAAATTTCATACCGTTTAACACCTGTCTCTCCCCATCGTAGGAGAAGGTGATGTCATCCCATTCCACCACATTGCCGTTACCCTGAGCTACTTCCATAGAGAACTTCTCCGTGCCGCTCTCCTCAGGCTCCTGGTCGTAGATTTCCTGCACACGCTGCAACGCCACGTTTACCTCACGAATATCGTTTACACAGAATACAATATTACCCAAAGGATACAGAATACGGTTCAAAAGCACACTAAAAGCCAACATGTCACCGGTAGTAATCTTCCCTGTCAGCACCTCATGCAGCGCAAACATATAGCAGAGCACCACAGGGATGGTGTTAATGGAATGCCTCAGCACATATCCCATGGAAGTAATCTTGGTACTCTTACAACCCTGATCCGCCACATCATCTATGTAATAATTGATTTTCTTCTGCATCACTTTATCCAGATTGTAGCTTCGTACCACAGAGATGCCCTGAATGGCATCGAAAGCCGCCTGAGTTCTGGCATCCAAACTGCCGCGGCGCTTTTTCACCACTGCCGTCAGATGGCGGGAAATCTTGTCAGCCACCACCAACAGCACCGGATAAGTCACAAACAGTACCACAATCAGCATGATATCCATCTGCAAAAAATACACCGTAACCGTCAGCACCACAATCACATCCACAATCAGGTTCGGCATGATTTCCGAGAAAAACCGTCCCACCTCTGCGATGTCGGACACCAGCTTGGTCATAATGCTGCCGGTGCCCTTTTCATCGTAATAGGAATAAGGGAGGGTTAAAAGATGTTTACCTAATCTGCCTCTCACATCCCGCTGGACCTTAGCGCTGTAATTGTTACCGCAAAGGCTCTGCACATAGGCAAGAATGGTTCCCACCACAATCATACCTGTCAGTGGCAGGAAGAACTCCTGAAACTCCACCGTCTCGCCCAAAAGAAGTGAGTCCGTCGCCCGAGCCAGATATTCATTACCGGCAATGACAACCGCATTTAAAACCACCGCCGCCACCACATAAACTAATAGCAGAAATCCATGTTTTGTTCCTATATCCACATAAAGATTTTTCTTCTTGTTCTTTACCATTTTACTTTTCCTTCCGTCCAAACCTTTTCATTATGGTTCTCTTCCATCGTCTGTATTTTGCCTAAGATATGTGCCTCATTATGTTTACCGATAATCTTCAAGGCTTCTGTAACCCGGTTGCCTGACACAATCACCAGTAAACCAACACCCATGCTGAATCGAAAAGGAAAGAAATTCTTACCCACCATATCCTGCTCTAACAGGAATTTATACAGTGGCTTTAACGGAATAGCTCCCATATCCACTTTCACACCCAAGCCATCCGGCACCACCCCGACATAAGACCCTTTATATAGAAAAGAGGCCTCTACTCTACAAACACCATTCAAAATTCCCGCCTTTTGCAAACCCAAAATCGAATGCGTAAATGCCACATTTGGCTTTAGAATTTCTTCTACCAAATAATGCTCATCATCCAGTTTTTCATAAGCAAGCTCGGGCTTTCTGTCCAACATAACACGCACAAAAGGGTAACAGTTGGCCTCGATTCCCGGAGTCATAAGTCCAATCAGGACATCACCTTCCTGTATGTTTTCTCCTATGACAATATTTTTCCTGTCAGCTGCTGCCACCAAAGACACACTAACCTCATACTCATTAACACGATAATTAATAGGCTGTCCGGATATCTCCATCCCGGAAAAAACAACACCATTTTCTTCACAGATTTGTTTAAATCCAAGGGCCATCTCCTCCAACTGCCTTGTATCCTTGTTCCCACAGACCACCTGGGCACGCAAAATCTTAGGCACAAACCCATAGCGAAGTACATTGTTGATGGCACGAGCAGTCACATCCATGCAAATTTCCTTGTCACAACCTCTCTCCCTGGCCAGTCTTGCCTTGGAGCCGGGTACGTTGAGCGTCATAGCAAAAACAGGCTCTTCCATACCCTCTGTATCTACTTTAAAAAGCACAGGATCCACATAATGGGCATGTAATACGCTTTCGTCCTCTGTCACCAAAGTATCGATTTTGTGCTTCAGACCATATAACGTGCGAATATCCAAACCCGTATCCTCATAACAGATATCCCGATTGTCCGCCACCTTATCGGAAAGAAGTGAATCCACACTGACATCTAACACCTGCGCCACATCATAAAGCATATCAACCGTTGGCAGACTTAACCCCGCCTCCCATTTAGACACACTTTGCGCCGTGATATTCAAAAGAGTCGCAAGTTCTTTTTGAGTAATGAATTTGCGCTTGCGATAGTTCGCTATGTTTTTACCTACTATTTCCTTATCCAGCATGAAGTATTTCCTTTCACATGGGGCGTTGGACAAGTTTTCTATCTTTCCACATCCCAGTTATTGCTTCTTCTTTGGCAAAATCCGTCACTTAGGGTGTATGATTGCCCATATCAGGCTCCACCGCTACGCCCCTTGGCACTTTAACGACAATCACTTGCTTTATTATTTGTAATAGGTTTCCATGGTGGAGGACAGAGCAATGTCGTTCGCCCGATATTCGGCAAAACATCATAAATGGAGCAATCCATCTTAGCTTCAAAACATTCCTTTATATCAAATGTGGCGTTCCACCGCTCCACAGAATTCTCCCAAATTCCATATCTTCTTGCCACATCCACAAATCTTTTTTCCAAAATACAAAATCCATAATCAACTGCTAAACTGTCACATAATTGAATCAGCAAATCATATTCATCACACTTACAATCCAAGATATACTTTTTGATTTCCCGTTCTTCTGGGCTATCAGGCTCATGCACAAATTCTTTCTCCATCAAAGGATAAGAATGTGTCATACATACCCTTGCTACCTCATCCCATCCTTTTTCCATACAGAATTGATAACCCTCATACACATGCTTTGGAATATTTACAATGCCTACCCGTCTCCCAATATCGTGTAACAGACCCACAACGTATGCCTTATCTGCATCCATTCCCGGAACCTTTTCTGCTATATTTCTCGCTGCAATTCCTACATTTTCAGAATGCTTGGTCCACGGTCCGGGATTTAATTCTCCGGCAATTCTCAATTCTTCTAAAGCACTTTCAATGCTTGGTAACATAAATACTCCCCCATTCATTTTTATCTGGTAATCTCCAACTCAATGCATTTCCAATCCTGCCCCATCATCTGATAAGTCTTATTGAATTCTTCACCCATCTCCGTGAAGCCTACATTCTTGTAGCAGTGATAAGCCACAGGGTTATTATCAAACACACCAATAGTGACTTTTTCTACCTTCATGATTTCAAAAGCAAATTTCAATGCCAGTGCAATCATCTCCTTACCGTAGCCCTTGCCGCGCTTAGAAGTATCCACCACAACAAAACCAAAACGCAAAGTCTTCTTCTCCTCATCAAGAAAACGCATGATAAGCTGCCCTACTGCCCCTGTCTCATCAAAAGCAGTCATAGTATAGTAACTATCAGACTCCGCCTGTTTATCATAGTGGGCATTTAACTTTTCCGCCGTAATAGGGTAACTTCCCAAAACACCAGCGCTCCATTTATAAAAGGCTTCCTCGTCCTGAATCCAACTAACAATCTTTTCTGCATCACATCTTTTATAAGGTCTTAACCTCAACATATTTTTCTCTCCCTTCTTCATACCTACATTCAGATAAAACATGCTCAAATACGTCTTTTTATCCTACTATTTATTCCTCAATGCAAAATATCCTCTGTAAACATTGAAACTCATAGGATAAAAATCACGAAACATTTAAATCTTATCCGAAAGCTCTAACATTATCACCCTCAAACAGTTACATATCAGCATCATTTCGGCATTCCGCTCCCTGCACACTATCAAATCACGCTTCGTCAACCAGTATTTGACCCCAATCAATTCAAACCATCCTGAAGTCTCTCATCAGCCCAACATCCTTTACGCTAGAAAATGTCAACACTTTCCCCTTATATCCATACTACCATGCCCCAATAAAAACACAAGCACTTTTGCATTTATATACTCACTAAAAATCAACCACCAGTTGTTTTATCGACACCAATCAATAGAAATTTGCCAATTTTCCACAGGCTTACCAAAATTTTTTTTAAAAAACTAAAAAAAATATTTTACATCTGAGAAAAATGGTGTTAAAGTATTTTTGTTAGAAATCTAATACTCATCTATACTTCAAGAAGGAGATTATCACGATGAAGAAAATTTATGAAGGTAAGACCAAAGACGTATTCAGCCTTGACAACGGCAATGTAATGCTCAAATTTAAGGACGACTGCACTGGCAAGGACGGCGTATTCGATCCCGGTGAGAACAGTGTAGGCTTGACTATCGAGGGTATCGGTAAGGCTAATCTGGAGACCTCTATCCACTATTTTGAGCTTTTAAAAGAAGCAGGAATCAAGACTCATTATGTAAGCGCAGATGTTGAGAACGCTACTATGGAGGTTCTTCCCGCAACCGTATTCGGTCATGGCTTGGAAGTAATTTGCCGTCAGGTAGCTACCGGAAGCTTCATCCGCAGATATGGCGAGTACATCGCAGACGGCACCGTTTTGGAGGGTGGCTATGTTGAGTGTACTTTCAAGAACGACGCTCTGGGCGATCCTCTCGTTACCGGTGAGGGCCTCGCAGCACTCGGTATCATGACTCCCGCTATGTTCGAGAGCATGAAGGAGCAGACTTTGAAGATTACCAAGATTGTTTCCGATGATTTGAAGTCCATCGGTCTGGATCTTTGGGACATCAAGTTCGAGTTCGGTTACAACAACGACGAGGTTATCCTCATCGACGAGATTGCATCCGGTAACATGCGTGTTTACAAGGATGGCAAGATTGTAGATCCCGTTGAGCTGACCAAGCTGATCCTGAACAGATAATTAGCGCTTTAAGCGCAATATTTAAGGACCAACCGCAAGGTTGGTCCTTTTTACATCCCACAATTAAATTCAAAATTTACAACTGTATCTCATTTGCGTTCAAGAAATGTCTCTGCGTATATACAAAAACATTATCTCCCTCCCGAAGCTTCATGTTGCCATTAGGAATCAAGGCCTTATTCCTACGCTTGACCAACACAATCACTGTATGACGGGATATATCCAAATCACAGATTCGCATATTGGTCCATGGATGCTTTTTCTTAAGCACCACTTCCTTCAGCATAATCTTCTCATGCTCATCAAAAGGCTCTGCTCCCAATACCACACTATCCTCTGCCTGTACAATCACATCACCCCTGGGAATCATAATATCTTCTTTGCGTTTAATAACAGCAATAATAATCCCCTCCGGCAAATCCAAATCCGCAACCCGTTTTCCAACCCACTTATCATTGGGATTTACAAATACCTTGATAAACCGCATGTGAGATTCATAACCATACTCTGTTCTCTGTTTAATGGTAGAATACTGGTCCACAAATCCTGCGGAAATAATACCGGTAGGAATGGCAACCATACCCACTCCCAAAAAGGATATAAATATACCAAACAGCTTACCCAGCATTGTTATAGGATAAATGTCACCATATCCCACTGTAAGCAGCGTTGACGCCGCCCACCAGATACCGGAAAAGGCATTGGTAAAGACCTCCGGCTGTGCCTCGTGTTCCAGACTGTACATACACAGGCTGGAAGCAATCATTAAAACCAAAATAATAAACACCGAGGACATCAACTGTTGTCTCTTATTGACGATAACCGCAGTAATTACGCTCAAAGAATCATGATATGCATTGATACGGAACAGTCGGAAAATACGCACGATTCGAAGCAAACGGAACGCTGCCGTACCTGCCGGGAAAAATACCGGCAGACAATAGGGCAAAAAGGATAATAAATCTACTATACCGGTAAATGAAAACATATATCTGCGAATGGCATGAAATTCTTTCAATTCCGGATACAAAAACCTCGCTGTTAAAACACGCAACACATAATCTAATGCAAAGAAGGCAATTGATATTCTCTCAATCAACAATAGCCAAAAACCAAAAGATTCCCGAATTCCCTCATAAGTATAAAGAATGCTGACAATTAGATTTACAATAATCAATCCTGCATTTAGATAATCATATGCACGACTGACATAATCAAAATCACTCCCCACCTCGACTATCGAGAAGATACGTCTACGCATCCTGACGCTTTTCTTTTCCATACTACAACCAATTAACTCCTTTACTGATTCTGAAGTTCATCCATCAATGCCTTCAGAGCCTGCACATATCCGGCATACTCTTTTTTGATAAAATCCACATTTTCTTCCTTACCCGCCATCTCATGCTGCAGAGAATACTTGGAGAAATTGGATGCACCTATGTTGAGGGAATTGCCCTTCAAAGCATGAGCTACCACCGCATACTGCTTCCAGTCCTCTGCATTAAAATGCTCCTCCAGTTTGGGTAGATACTCTGCTGCCTGATTACAGAACTCTCCCTGCATCTCTAAATAAAAGTCCTCCATATTCATGCAATAGGACAAACCAAGCTCACGGTCAATCTCCAGCAATTCCGCCGGAAATGCCTGCACAGAAGCACTATCCTGCACCACTTCCTTTTCTCCCTTTGCATCTTCCCTATTTGATGCTTTCTTAAAAAAGAACATCTCATTGTCCTCCCGTTAAATTCACCAGCTCTTTCGGCAGATACTTCACAAGCAATTCTTCCAGTTTATCCGCCTGAATAGGCTTGGCAAAATAATCATTAAATCCATACTCCAGATACATCTCACGACAACCTGCAATAGCATTGGCCGTCAAAGCGATCACTATCGCATCCTTATTCGGATTAGTAACTTCTGCACGCAACAACCTTAACGCCTCCACACCATCCATCTCGGGCATCATGTGATCCATAAATATAATATCATACTTTTTCTCTTTTGTAATCTCTAAAGATTCCTGACCACTCTTCACCAAGTCAACCTGCATCTCGGTACGTTTGAGAAGCCCCTTCATCAAGGATAGATTCATGTTGTTATCGTCCACTATCAGAACTTTTGCCTTGGGCGCCGTAAACAACTTCTCCGACACTGTGGCCTCTTTTCGATTCTCGCTTACCGACTCTTTTAATCCGCCCAAATGACGTTTATCCATAATCTTTTGAGGAATGGATACTGCAAATGTGGAACCCTTTCCGTATTCACTCTCCACGGTAATACTTCCCTGCATCTGCGCCACCAGTTGTTTTGCAATATTAAGTCCCAATCCGGTTCCCTGAATATTCCGGTTCTTATCAAGCTCCAATCTCTTAAAACCATCAAATAGTTTGGGTATATCTTCTTTCTTAATACCAATGCCTGTATCGCTAACCGCTATGCACAATAAAACATAATCTTTCTCTAGTGACGTATAAGTAACCTTCAAAGTTATACTGCCCTCTTTCGTGTACTTCACTGCATTGGACACTATATTAGTCAATATCTGTTTAATACGGAGTTCGTCACCATAATACTTGGACGGAAGTTTGGGATCAATATCCACATGGGTAGATATTGGTTTACCTGCTGCTCTTGCATTCATAAGCACTACTACATCCTGCAAAAGTTCACCCAGATGATATGTATCCTCCACCAATTCCAGCTGACCGGACTCAATCTTGGAGAAATCCAAAACATCGTTAATCAATCCCAGGAGCATATTACTTGCACTCTGAATATTATGAGCATAATCCTTAATGGTATCATCTTCATTCTCACGAAGAATCATCTCATTCATACCGATAATAGCGTTAATTGGTGTACGAATCTCATGCGACATATTAGCCAGGAACTTTGCCTGAGCCTCACGGGCCGCAATGGCCTCCTGCTTATTTTTCTCTGTCTGCAACAAATCCTGTCCGGTCTTAATAATTGCCATGACAAGCAAAAACATAAGTCCCATTCCCAAAACCGTTCCAAGAGAAAGGGTTGCTCCATAGTAATACAAAACCATTTCCAGAATAGCAGTTACCAACAATCCGCAAACACCGATTCCTACTGCGATATATTCCTTCAACCGACCGGTAAATGCATCAATTGCAATCGTTATAATAATACATACAAGTGTAGTAAGTATACCCACATGAATGTAAATTAACTGGTCAACAAACTGCACAATATCCGCAATCTGTAATATGGTTCCTGTCACCGTCACAACCGAAGCATATATGGTAGGAACGAGATACACCTTTTGGTATTTATTACTTTGCACCTCATTAATATAAATTATCAAGGGCAATGGAATTAACATCAGACTCCAATAGGTATAGCTTGTTAATACAGATATATTTTCAAACATAATCTGTCGAAAATCGCTTTCCGACAACATCCATAAGGCACACAAACAAATTGTCCACGCCAAATAGTTTAACGGCAAGGTTTTTCCGTATATCCTACGCAAAACCCACGTAATCACAATACAAAACAAACTTATTATAATCAATGTCACAGACAACAATGTTCGGAACCCGGAAACTCTGGCCATGTAAAACCAAATGCTCGCATAATCTCCAATATAAATCCGCTGCATATTACCGGTATATTTTGTATTGCTGGAAAATTCGTAGACTAAGGTTTTGCCTCTGTCCGCCTCTGTCATCTCCAAAAAAAGGTATCTCATTGTACTGTTTTTTCCAAAAGGTCGTGTCTCCTCTGTACAGTAACTGACTCGCTTCTCTCCATCCACATAAATATCAACATCCTGCCATATGGGACGAAAACAAAGCATATCACCATTATGAATATCCTGAGGCAAAACGGTTGTTAATGTAACCTGTTCTCCATACTCCGCTTCTACGATGCCCGGCACCTCCACCGGCACACATTCTCCGTTCTCCATAACCCGATTCCATTGTGTTTCAAATAATTTGCATTCTGTACTTATCAAATCTTTTTCATCGGGAAGCCCTATATCACAAATAATCCAATAGACAGCCATCAAAAAAATGAACACTGCAAAAAACTTTTTACCAAATCCTATGTAATTTGCGAAAACACCATTCTCTTTCTTCTCTGCCATAAGCATTACTCCTAACATATCTATTATAGCAAATCCTTTGAATAAAGCAATCTTCCCTTATCGTTTCTTCACTCTGGCGCTGAGATACTTTGTCAATATCTTCTCCAACTTGTCCGTCTCTACCGGCTTACCCAAATAATCTGAAAATCCCTTCTTACGATACTCCGTCTCCACATCACCCACTGCATTAGCAGTCAATACCACCACATTTGTGGTGTGATTGGCATTTTTCTTATCATTTCGCATCAAATGCAAGGTCTGTACACCGTCCGGTTCCGGCATCATATGGTCCATCAGGATCAAATCATATTTTTTCTTCTTGGTCATTTCAAGACATTCTGTACCACTGGAAGCCAAATCCAACTGCACTTGAGAGCGTTTCAAAAGCGCCTGCATCACCTTCAGATTCATCTTATTATCATCCACAACAAGCACTCTTGCATTGGGTGCACAGAAGAATACTTCCTCCTGTTTGGAAACTTTACTTTCCACCTCACTCTTACTTACCGTACCAACAGCCTTTTCATTAATAATTTCCTGCGGAATCAGCACCGTAAAACAACTGCCTTTGCCAAACTCACTCTGCACCTGAATTTCACCGTTCATCTGATCCAACAGCCTTTTCGTAATACTCAGACCCAGACCGGTTCCTTCCACATAACGGTTTTTTTTCAGTTCCAGCCTTCGGAAACTGTCAAACAGACTTTCCATATCTTCTTCGCGAATGCCCATGCCGGTATCAGATACAGACATCTTGAGCATAAAACCTGTTTCTGTATGTATTCCCTCTGCCGCAAAAGTAACCGTCCCCTTATCCGTATACTTAATTGCATTCGACAAAAGATTATTCAAAATCTGTCTGATACGAATATCATCACCCTTCAAAACAGATGGCATCTTTTCATCAAATTCCGTTTTTAACTTCAAGTTCTTCTGCTGCGCTCTCACCTCTACTCCAAGCACCACATCTTTCAGCATGGTTCCCAGAGAATATTCTGTCTCCACAATCTGAAGCTTTCCTGCATCAATCTTGGAAATATCCAAAATATCATTGACAATTCCCAAAAGCATCTGACTGGCACTCTTAATACTTCTTGCATATTCCTGAATGGTTTCGTTCTCGTTTTCTCGCAAAATCATCTCATTCATTCCGATAACCGTGTTGATAGGCGTCCGAATTTCATGAGACATATTGGCAAGGAAATTGGCCTTAGCTTCGCTGGCGGTAATAGCCAGTTGTCTTTCCTTTTCACCTTTAATAACATCGGTACCCGTCTTTAAGCCCGCCGTAAACAAAAGGAATACCAAACCGATACAAAGAGCGATTCCGTTCTGATTGGTATCCGTTACATATGCCAAAGAAACCTCCCATACTCCGGATACAACCAACCCGGCAAAGCCAAATGCAACTTCCTTATACTCTCTGACATGTCCTTTCCATACATCTACCAATATCGTTACAAACATAACCAAACAGGATGAAACTAAAACCAAATGGGAAGAACCCATAGTTTCAAAAAAATCCTTTACCTTAAATACTTGCAACACAGTAACACAAACGGCATTAATTACCATTGCAACATAAAGAATCATATAGACAACCTGATAACGATACTTTTGTATTTTGTTCAGATATGCCAAAAAAGGATATGAAATCAGCATAATAACCAAAAAACCCATCAGCATTGCAACCGTACTGTTTGGAAGCAAAAACTGTCTTAGTCTGGATTCGGATAACAGCCACGTGGACGCCAGCATAATACCATTTCCCAAATGCCAGATTTCCACTTCCTTTTTGTAAATCAGCTTCGATATTGCTCCATAGCAGAAAACTACCAGACTGATTAAAAACATGAACACTGCTACTACCGTAGAGGGCGCATATCTATGTATAAAGGTCTTCCAAATTTCCGATTCCTCTCCTACAAGAATCTCACTGATGATACCGCTGTATGCCGAAATTGTAGAAAGCTCTATCTTAAGCGGCTTCCCCGCATCCTCTTCCCATATATCAAAAAAGATATACGTCATAGTACTGGTCTTACCAAAAGGTTGTGTATCCAACGTGGAGTATTCCTCTCGCACATCCTCTCCAACGTAGATTTTTAATTCTTGCTGCATACTGCGAATACAAAAGGTGGTATCCTCCTGATCCTGCGGTAAAATTGTCTCAATGACAATCACTTCCCCTGCTGCCGCCTCGCATTGTCCGGGCACCTCCACAGGCACACTTGTACCATCCGGCATAACTCTAAGCCAGTCTGCCTGTAAAACTTCACATTTTCCATCTGTAACAATATTTTCAGTAGGAAAAGTAATCTGTCCCCAGATAAAAAATACAAAGACAGCTACCATCATAAATCCAAGAATTTTCTGAACTATATTAATTCCACGATATTTTTTCATATATTTCGCTCCTAAAAGCATATTTTGATTATACATTTCTTTGATTATAACACAAAGGAAGAAATCCTACAAACTACATTTACAGAACTTCTTCCTTTTTTGTCAAAAACTATTCATTTATCCTTGCACTACCACATTAAGTTGCTGAGAGAGCGCTTTTATCTGTTCTACAATTTCAGAAAGACTCTCTGTTCCGGCAGTATTCTCCTGCGTCGCTGCCGTTACAAGCTCTACTGCATTGCAATTTTGCTGTGTATTGTTACTGATTTGTTTCATACTGTCGGCTACCTGGCCACTCTTTACACGAATAACTTCAGCAGCCTTATCAATTTCATGAATCTGCCCCGCAAGTTCCTCATTGGAAGAGGTAATCAGCGTTGCCGACTCATTAGCCTTGCGAATACTGTCCATGCCTTTCTGGGTTGCCTTGGCATTCTGCTCCATTGCCACCACTGCATCTTCAGTATTTTTTACCACCTCATGAACAATATTCCCGATATTTTCCACAGCGGTCTTGGTCTGCTCCGAAAGCTGTTGAATCTCCTCTGCAACCACTGCAAATCCCCGGCCGTGTTCCCCGGCTCGTGCCGCTTCTATACTGGCATTCAGCGCCAAAATATTGGTCTGCCCGGATATGTAGGTAATCGTCTCCACGATTCCAATAATCTGCTTAGACTCTTCTCCCAAATTACTGATAATTCCTTTACATACATTAGTACTGGAATGAATCTGCTCCATACTTTCCGTGGCATCATCCATACGCCGCTGATTTTCCCGGGTATTCTCACTGATGCGATCTGTAAGTCCTGCTGTGCGATGGTTGAGGCTGCTCAATTCTGCCAGCTGTTCAGAAATATCCTGAATCTTATCATCCACCTGCTCTATCGCAACAGTATTCTCCGTGGAGCCGGTAAGCAGCCGTTCTGTCTCTGCCGAGATGCTTTGGTTAGCCTGAAGGGAATTCTCTGTAATGCTTGCAAGCTCCGTCACCATAACCACCATGGATTCCGAACTCTGTGATGCATTATCTCGCATCCGTTGCATCCGCTCCAACATCTCCTTTTGTTCCTCAGCACCCATGAGATTAGAAAGCATAGCCGCTGTACGGCTACACAGCATGGTAAAAATCGCTGCCACCGCAATAACCACCAATGCCCTTGGGATTACTCCAAAAATAATCACATCATCAAATTCCGTAAAATTGTCATCCTGCAAAGTCTTCATGTAAAACGCCATAACCTGTCCTGCGGAAACACCCACTACCGTAAGACCGGTTGCCACAATATTGAGCAGCTTAGAAAAATACAGGCTTGCAATAGCAATAGGGTACACATAAATAGCCACCACATGATATGTGAGTGTGATACTTAACACAGTTACAAAAACAGCCGCACAAATCACATTTACATATGGAATATATGAGACATAATTACTGTCCTGTTTCACTATTTTGACCAAAATCGTAGGCAACCATAAAAGTGCTGCACTTATCAGATATGTCATGGTCATAATGGACTTATCCACCACAAAAATTCCGATTACATTGAGCAAATATATCAGTGTAAAAATAACAAAAGTAATCCGCATCACCTTTGCCACCAGAATATTTGCTTCCTTCGCATTTTTCTTCAGTAAACTCATAGGCTTTTCCTCCACGTTTATTTTTTATTCTACTCCTTATGGCTGATTATCCGGTGAACCTCCTCCACTTGGCTGCGAATATCCAAAAACACTTCCACCAAAACCGGGTCAAACTCCTGACCACTACCCTCTTGAATAATTTCAAAACATTTATCCATAGGCATCGCGTCCTTGTAGCAACGCTTCTCCGACAATGCATCAAATACATCTGCAATAGCCATAATTCTCGCAGCAAGAGGAATTTCCTCTCTTTTTAATCCATCCGGATACCCTTTTCCATTCCATTTCTCATGATGAAATCTCGCCACTTCATAGGCCATCTGTGCATACTCTTTATTTTCCAGATTGCCAAAGGTTTCCTGAATGATACGCCCACCACTTTCCGCATGAGATTTAATGGCAGTGAATTCTTCTTCCGTAAGTCGCCCCGGTTTTTGTAAAATTACATCCGGTATGGATATTTTCCCTATATCATGCATGGGAGCTGCCATGCACAGATTCTTCATGAAATCCTTAGTCAATTCATTCCTGTAATAACCTCTGCGCCTCAACTCCTCCGCCAACAACTTCACATATGTGGTGGTGCGCCTGATATGCCCGCCTGTACTGCCATCTTTATTCTCCACAAGTGTCGCAAATCCCATAATCATCTCATCGTGATAATGAGCCAGTTCCGAAACAGTGGGATTCTCCTGATTCACATAAGCGCCCAACACAATTACTGTCACGCAGATACTACTGAGAAGTGCCTGGGGATGAAACATTTGATAGGCAGTCACACAGGCCAGAACACTCAAATATGTAAAAATACTCATCCTTTTATGCTTCTCAATATAACGCCAGCGTCCAAAGAAAATTATTAAGCTAAGTACGATATACACGCCAGCCATAATAAAACAGGTATACGCCGACACCCCCATAGAGTAATTGCTGATTTCTCCCTCATGATATTTCAAAGACGGAATATTCACCACCACTAAAATTACATTTACTGCGAAGGGACTATACAAAAGGAATCTTCTGCTTTGTCTTCCCGGCAAACCGGTTGTAATCGATATCATGTATAGAAACAACAAAAAGATAAAGGAATCCAGCCCCAAAAGGAAAAACAAATGCAAAACAATATTTAAAGTTCCATTGACACTGTCCAAATGATTGACCGTATAGGCCGTGGCGCCATCAAAAAGAACTGCAAGCATTCCTACACTGAGCATCAGATCAAACAAAGATAACTTATTGTGTTGCTTAAATCTCCTACGCTCCTCGCAGTACACAAATGCAATATACAAAATAATCAACATGCAACCAATCTGCAGTTTACAATATTCCAAAATATCAGCTCCCTTCCATTTCAAAATGAAAAAACGCAGAGCCAATAAATTCTTTCTCCTACAATTCATTGGCTCTGCGTCTATACGCAACACTATCGCGTCTTTGCGTCTGGCTCTACTATTTTATTCTGCAGTCTGCACCACAGAAATTTTCTGTCCCTTCACATTAATCAAAGTCTCTTCCTTGCACTTGGGACAAAAAAGCGGAAAATACTTTAATTCCGTCTCTTTACGTATTTGAATTCTTGTCTTACTGTTACACTTTGGACAAAGGATCCATTGATTACCATCCATTAAAAATCCCCCTTTTGTCTCTTTTTCTTATAAACCCATTATAGTAATGAAAACTCAGTTTTTCAGTTGTTTTTATCATGTATCCCTTGTCATATTTGAGATTTTATGACATACTGAGGATAAAAAGGAGGTCGTCTCATGCCTACACCATTACCTCAGGGGCAACAAATTGTTGTGACCCATATTCATTTCAGAGAACGTTTTCACATGGATTCCATGGAAATGGCCACGGATCACTTTAACATTGGTATCACTTTACAGGGACGTCGCAGAACCATCACTCCATCCTTCGCATTTTCCTATCAGGCCGGAGATGTTGCTCTGCTGCCACCTTATATTTTTCATCGCACCATTTCTGAATCTGACGGGCCTTATGAACGTATTATGGTTAAATTTTCACCAGAATTTGTAGAACCCTTTTTGTGTCAAGTGGGCCAGTTGGAATTCAATCGTCTGTATCAGACCTTTGTGTACCATTTTACCGCCGAGACACAGGAGCGTCTTAAAACATTGTTTTTTGATATTCTGGCTGAATACCAAAAGGACACTCCCTATAAAGAATTCATTATGCAAGGAATGCTTTTTCGAATTTTTACCACTATTTTAGAGGAACATATCCCCTCTGAAATGACCTGCAATCCGCTTCCCCTGTCTCCCCAGATTATGGATGCAATCGTCTACATGGAAAACCACTATAAAGAGCAGCCCTCTTTGGCGAAAACTGCACAACATTCCGGCTTTTCTGCCGGCTACTTTTCGCGTCTGTTTCACACTCAGCTAGGCATGCCCTACAACACTTATCTGAACAATATTCAGATTCGTCATGTGCGGATTCTTCTCGCCACCACAGATATGTCCATCATGGATATCGCCCACGAAACCGGCTACTGTCATGGAGAATACCTATCTGCCCAGTTCAAGAAGAAGACCGGCCTGACCCCAACCCAGTACCGCAAGCAGTGCCGCGCCGAAAAAAATACGGTATATCTCCCGGAAACTTGACAACCTCGAATCAGAGTACATATTTTACAATGGTTCGTTCCTGCCCCTGGTATTTTCCCAGTCCCTCATACACCTTAGTAAAACTACTTTTTTCCAAGACTCTCTTGGAAGCAATGTTTTCTGAAACGCAGATACCGTATATCTTGTCCAACTGCATTTTTATTTTCATGTATGACAAAAATGCAGTTAAAGCTTCTGTAGCATATCCGTTACCGGTATATGCCTTAGCAATATGGTAGCCAACCTCGAAACCTTCATCAATTGGCACCAACTGTACATATCCGATATTGATATCATCATTCAAAAGCACCGGATATACAAGAGGACCTTCTCCGGATTCATAACATCCCATCAGAAATTCTATGGTCTCTGCTGCTTCCTCCACTGTCTCAAAAACCTCATCCGGCACAAAGCGCCTGTTATCCTCATCCAGCGAATTTTTATGAACACTTTCCGCCATGGACAAATCAAATTCTGTAATAATTAAACGACTTGTTTCTATTCGCACGCTATGCTCCTTTCTAAAGCATCCTATACCGTATCTACTTCATTTTCTCCACGGTAATATAAACATTATCCATAGGATAGCTATCCGTTTTCCATATCCGTTCAAATTCTTGATAAGTCAATTTTCTGTTGTATGTGGTGCTATCAAAACAATTCACTTTTTCCCTTGCGGAGTCTGCAAGATAAACATATTCCTCATCATAGCCAACTACCACGGTATAATGAGTAGAATCTCCTATAAAAACCGTGTGGACAATCACCGGCTGACCTTTAACCAGATTCATTTTCATGGTATCGATTGTACCGTAAAGAGGTTTTGCCCGATAACCGTACTGTTTGAACAACCCTTTCACTCCTGGCAGATTCACACCGTCCGATACCTTATCCATCTGCCTAAATATTTCCACGCCTTCTACATCATGACCCAAATGTCTCAACACATATGCTGCAGCATATCCGGCACAGTCATATCCGCTCTGATATTGTATGTAGTTTTCATTATCTGAGAGCATGAACCGACTGGGCAGCTCTGTTACTTTCACATAATCCTTTCTCGGCAAAAGGCTACTTATCTTTACTCCCAAAGCAACCCCGCCAATCAAAGTCACTGCAACAAGTAGCTTTACAACTTTTTTCCTCATATGAACCTCTTCTTTTCTTGTGGCGGCCGAGAACTTCCTCCTACATTTTCTTATACATAAACATAACATGCTCTGACACTTCAAATCCGTTTTTCCGGTAGAAGTTTGGGGCCGGAGCATATTTGTTGGTGGAAAGGGTGATACCTGCCAGACCCTTCTCTTTCACGTAGTCTTCCACCTGCTTTAAAAGCATGGTTCCATAGCCCTTGCGCTGTAGTTTCGGACTTACAAACATCTCCTCAACAAACACCTCACTGTTATTCCACCAGACCTTTTCATGGACAAAAATTGCTCCGAAAACAGCATCTTTCTCTTCCATGACATATCCGAGAAATTTCTGACTATGGTAAAATTCTGTAAGATATTCAACTGCCTTTTCCTTACTCCACCTACACTTCCAGAGTTCATTATTGTATACACTACATAGAATTTCTGCACAGGCAGGAAGGTCTTCTGATTTCATGATTCTAATATGCATATTCTCTCCAAATCGTTACAAAACTTTTTTCATATTAATGGCTTTCCACCCATTAGGTCTTTCCGCACGTCCTGTCTCAACAAAACCGCATTTTTGTTGCAAAAACATTTGTAGCACTTCCGTCCTAGACCTTTCCCCGTAACTGACGAATCTAAAATAAATCTTCCAATCTCTCACTAATCTGAGTTTCAGTTAGCGGATAGATATACCCTCTTCCAGCCCACTGTCTAAGAAAATCTTCATCTTTATCTTTACACCAATTCACAATTACATTGGCATTCTCTGTTTTCAACTTTTCTATTCTTATTTTCTCGTACATATCAACCCTCTGCAAATTTGACAATTCCATTGGCAATGTCTTCCGCCTGCAAATCAAGCATTTCTTCCACATGCTTACTCACCATTTCGTATCCTGCCGGGTTACCTGCATAGCCCAAAGGCACAACCTCCTTGGTTGCCTCTCCACCCAGACGCCATTTCTTCATGCCTTCTTTGGTCAATGATGAAGATTTTAGCTCGCAGGCTTTCTTCAGATCCACCTGTTCCGGACACATACAATTCATGACTGCCGTCTCAAAAGCTCCTGCATGAATATCGTAAAGCTCCTGCTCTGAAGGGTCCTGCTCTTCAAACCACTCCATAGGATACGGCGGATTTGATACCAAAAGGAAATCCTCGTCTCCCTTCCAACCATACAGCCGCAAATCCATTGCTTCCACCACCAATCGAACCTGAATATCCAACTCATCATTGGCTTTCCTGATTGCGCCCTCAATGGCTCTCACATGAGCCGGATCCCCATGATAACTGAAACAGTACACCTCTGCAAATCCAAAATTTTGCAGATTCTCAAACAGCTCAAACAACACCTGCTGCATAGTTTCCATCTTCAGTGAAAAGCTTCCCGGAAAACCGCCGGTACAATGATTGATACCCCAATAGTAAGGCGGTGCAATGATACTTTCACAGCCCTTCTGTTGCAATTTATCCTTCACCATTTTGCACATACAATAGCTCCAATTAATATCCGAAGCCAGAGTCAAGTGCGGTCCATGTTCCTCAATAACGCCTAATGGAAACAATACCGGTATCTTGTCTGCCGCCGCATTCTCAATTTCCAGCCAATTACATGTAACCATGGTATCCTCAAAAATGGATGTAAACATATAAAATCTCCTTTGCAAACAGATTTTCCCGGTTATAGGGCGCCTTTTTCACCTCAATTATTTATAATACAATGTTCTCATTGAAGCAAAAGACGCAGAACAACCATCACGTAATGGGCTCTGCGTCTAAGCGTCCGGCTCTTTATAAATACTATTTATTTTCCACTGAATATACAGGATCCGCCTTAAAGGTTCCTGATTTAATCAACATCAATGCCCCCTTAAACTCCATACTTAACATCTCAGATATTTCTTCCGGTGTAAGTCGACAAACCTTTCCCGCCACCAATACACAAATCCCAAAGGTATGCAGCCACACCTGGCGGAACAAGACCTCTGCATCCTCTCTGGACAATGAGTATTCCTTCTGCATGATTTCAATACAAACACCTACCGTATCACCCAGTTCCTCAACTAACATGGCAAATGTCTGACTCCCGTCATGCTCACGCATATACACAAGTTGAAATAGCTTCGGCTCTATCATTGCAAACTCTATCATCTTCATACCCACATATTTAAAAGCCGGGGTAAACTTTAGCGCATCGCTAACGTAAGATTCAAATTCCTTCAAAGCTAATTTACGCACTTCCTGATGAAGCTCTTCCATATTCTTAAATGTAGTAAAAATCGGAGAAGTAGAGGTCCCTAGTTCCTTGGCCAAATCTCTGGCTACAACAGCATCAATTCCCTTTGTTCTGGCCATTTCCAAAGCCATTTGCACTATCTCTTCCCGTGTATATTTTGCTTTTGGGGGCATCTACTCACACCTTTCTCGTAACTATGTTACGTAACATTTGTTTTATTATACTACTTCTTATATTTTCTTGTCAAGTTGTCAATCAATTTAATTAATATTGAAAAAACTTTATCAACTTAGTATAATATTCATAGGTGCACGCTTAACCGTATATGTTAAAACGCATACTTACGAAAGATAAAGGAGTTGCCTATGAGTCAGAATACATCAAATGCTTTAGTATATACTAACGAGAACTGTCAGGGATGTAATCGATGCATTTCGGTCTGCCCGGTGCTTACAGCCAACTATTCCATACCCTCTCCCAGTGGACAGGGACAGCGTATTGAGGTTCACAGTGAAAACTGTATTAACTGCGGCGCCTGTTTCGACATCTGCGAGCACAACGCCCGTAGCTTTTGTGATGATACCGAGCAGTTTTTTGAAGACCTGAGAAAAGGCCAGCGCATCTCTGTCATTCTGGCTCCGGCTTTCAAGGCCAACTATCCTGACCAATACGAACGGGTTCTGGGCGGTCTGAAGAAATTGGGCGTCAACCATATCATCAGTGTTAGTTTTGGTGCAGATATCACCACTTGGGCCTATATCAATTATATTTCCAAAAACAACTTTACCGGCGGCATCTCTCAGCCCTGCCCGGCAATCATCAATTACATAGAACACTACGAGCCCGAACTTATCAAGAAACTGGTACCCATCCACAGCCCCATGATGTGTACCGCAATCTATGCCAAAAAGTACATGAATATCACAGATAAGCTTGCTTTTATCAGCCCTTGCATTGCCAAAAAGGCTGAGATTACAGACCCCAACACCAACGGTTATGTTTCTTATAATCTGACCTTTGCACACCTCATGGAATATGTGCGCAGACACAATATCATGGGAGAGAGCATCTCAGATGAAGTGTCCTATGGCCTGGGCTCCATCTACCCCATGCCCGGCGGCTTAAAGGAGAATGTATACTGGTTCTGTGGTGAGGATGTATTTGTCCGTCAGGTAGAAGGCGAAAAGCGTGCTTACGAATTCCTTAAGGATTATAAGAAACGTGTGCAGCGAAACGACCATCTGCCCTTCATGGTAGATATTTTGAATTGCGAGCGCGGTTGCCTGTACGGAACCGGTATTGAAGAGGAAAAAAGCGAATCTGAAGAAAACTATTACAATATCGAGAAAATTAAAGCTCAAAGCAAGAAAAAGAATGCATTCCATCCCTTCTCCAAGCTACTGTCACCAAAGCAACGCCTGTGGTGGCTGAACCGTAAATTTGGAAGATTGAAAATGGAAGATTTTATGAGGAAATATACCGATAAATCCTCCACAATCTCCCTGCGGGAGCCAACCTCATTCCAGTTAAACACTGTATTTGAAAAGCTTGGCAAATATACCTCCGATGACCGCAGCATCAACTGTGGCGCCTGCGGCTACAATAACTGTACAGAAATGGCCTCCGCCATTTTTAACGGTTGCAACACTCCGGCAAACTGTATTCACTATATCAAAAATGAAGTGCAACAGTTCTCCCTGCAGTTGGAGGAGCAAAACAACCGAATCCTTCGCAAGAACGAAGAGATTTCCAGCTTCATTGCGGAAGATTTTGAAGCACTTAATTCCTCCATCGACGGAATGCTTCAAGGCAACTCTGTCAATGCCGAAGAAAGCAATGCAATCAGTGCTGCCATGACAAGAATTTCCGAATTTTGCGGCAGTCTGGAAAGCTCCTTTACCAGCATTCAGGCACTGTTAAATCAGTTGGAGAAAAATAACGAAAACGTCTCCCGCATCGCCAGCCAGACCACCATTCTGTCTCTGAATGCTGCCGTGGAAGCCTCCCGTAGCGGCGCTGCCGGCAAGGGTTTTGCCGTGGTTGCAGACGAGGTCAAGGCACTGGCAGAATCCAGCCGCATCATGGCAGAGCAAAGCGATATGAACCGTGAAGAAATCGTCAAGGCTATTCAGGAACTGATGCAGGAAACCGAAGAACTGACCCACTCCATCGCGGATATTAATGACCGCCTTACCAATCTGGCAGCTTGCACACAGGAAGTATTTGCAGAGTCTGATGTAGTAAAAGGCATTTCCAGTACGGTTAAGGGACGGTTGGAAGCTTTAAGTCATCGTGAATAAGTGGCCGAATTAGTCACACCATAACTCAAGAAACGGATAACATAACAGCGAGCGGAATCCCCAAAGATTCCGCTCGCTTTATCCATTCGCACAAATATTCACTTCATTACTGACTCAACTGTTTGGCCTTATCATTCAGAGCCATAATTACTTTGGTAATCTCATCCACCACCTGCGCATTGGCTTCGCTTTCAGCAAGCGTCTCGCTGGCATGAGCCGACACCTCTTCTGAAACCGCAGACACAGTATTGATATTCTCCACAATATTCTCATTGGATCTGGTAAGCTCACTAACCAGGCTTTCCAATTGTGAACTCACCTCATAAATACTACGTGAGCATGCCTCAATCTTCTCAAAATTGTGAGCCATGGTCTCTGCCGACTGATTCTGCTCCTTATTACTCTCCATAAGCTGATTAATTGATTGAAATACTTCTTCTATGGAACCGGTGATTCCATCAATCAACTGCGCAATATTGACTGTAGCATCACTGGTCTGGTTGGCAAGACTGGAAATCTCCCCTGCAACGACCGCAAAGCCTCTACCCGCCTCACCGGCTCTGGCTGCCTCAATAGAAGCATTCAGGCTCAGCAAACTGGTCTGGCTTGTAACAGAATTAATCAGCTCCAGGATAGAATGCATCTTTTTTGTATTCTCTGTCAATTCAGTCATCTTTTCAGCTACAAGTGCACTTGCAGATTCCGACTGACCAACATGAGTAAGCAGCTTTTCAATATTCTCTTTACCTACAAGAATAGTGTCTTCTGTCTGCTGCACATTTTCCGCAATATTCTGAGAAACCATTTTGGCCTTGCGGACCTGCTCCACTATCTCTTCAGTCTGCACCAGCTGCGCCTGCATGGCACCTGCCGTCTCATTAACACCAACAGATACCTCATTCATAGATTCCTTGGTGGTAGAAACTGATTGATCCAACATCTCCATTTGAGCATACACCGAATCAATGTCCGCAGAAATTCCCTTTGACACCTCCAATGTATGCGCCAGCAGAGAATCTATCTTTTCCTTTTCCTCATTTATTTCGCCCATACGCTGAGCACTTACCTGACCAATTACCTTAGTGGCCAGTCCGGTAAATATTGCAGCAAACACAATTGATATTATCTGAATCTCAACCATGGCCAAATCTTTTGCTGTAAGAGCTCCTGTCACGAATCCCATCACAACAGATACAATATTGGCAATGACAGCAATTCCGCCGGTAATATAACAAAGTTTCATATCTCCGTATGGAATAATTATGAAAAGTATCAGGAATATGTACACAAAGGTGGTTGGAACAGCTGCCGTCAACAACACAAAGGCATACAACACAGAAAACCCTATACTAAAAATATACTTCGCCAGTGCAGATTCCTTATTTTTGAAATAGGTTACCGCATATGCAATATAGGGCCCCAGATTCAACAGGGAAAATCCTGCAATATATTCCAAGGTTCTGCTCCCCTTTATATATTCCAACAAATAAGCAATTGAAAGAGCAACTGTGAGAAGCGTGTAACATGCCAGAACTGCAAAATTTATCCGATGTGTCTCGTTCATACGCTTTTGTGTCATAAGGCATCCTCCCTATCTTACAGAACACTTCTGCTATTCAATATTCAGTATATTTATACTATTGTATCATATACTGAGAGATATTGGAAATAAAAAAAGAAAAAGACAGACAGATTTTCACCTGCCTGCACTTATCATTATCCTTCTACATATGCAACTTCTCCGGTCTCCACACAATACGCCGCCAGTTTCCCACCAAATACACATCCACAGTCCAGTGCAATATGTCCATTTCCCTCATAAACCAACGACTGCCTGTCCTCCCTGATATGTATCGTCGGCGTATGTCCGGTAACCAGATATGTTCTTTCATCTGTAAAATACCTTCGGGTATAATCCGCCCTGTGGAAAATAAAACTGGTAAAGAAGTATTTGTCCAAATCCTTTTCTTCCACATAATCAAAAATGCCTGCATGAACCAACACATACCGCTTATCCTCATGCTTTAGCACCTCATACACCGACGCTTCCTCCAGATAATCCAGAATATCCATACGGTCCCACTCCGACAACATCCGAAACTGTCGCACTGTTACATCGCCGCCATCCTTCATCCAGAAGCTATAGTCAATTAAATCCTCTTCCGTAAGATGGGATTCCCAGTTTTCCTCTGTAATCTCCACCATCAATCGTTTCATAAGACGTAGCATAACATAGTCATGGTTGCCAATAATATACGTAACATTAGGGCGACTCATCAAATCCTGAATCACTTTAATGGGCTCCGGCCCACGGTCCATGGCATCGCCCAGAACATACAATTCGTCCTCATCCGAAAAATTAATTTTCACAAGTAAAGCTTTGTATTCTTCGTAACATCCATGGATATCTGAGATAATGTATCGCATTGCAAACCTCCGTCTTATGCATATTCCTCATTATACGGCAAAACAATCCATGCCCCCGACTCCGTCACCCGGTAATACTTATCCTTCTCCGTATCCACCTTAAGTATCGGAATCATACCACTTTCAAGTACCGTTCCGTCTATGTAATAATGATTTTCCCCATCAAAATAAATATCGTGAAATCCGGCATCTTCCGATATCTCTGCCGTTCCCACATGGCCTGCCACAATATTCATCCCAAAAGAAAAACTACCTGTCTGTGGCGGAAACTTCTCTGTGAAGGTAAAGTCATCCGTATACTCCCACATTTCTCCCAAATCTTCATCAATTCCTGCATGTACAAAAATGGTGTTGCCCTCCGCATAGAATCTGGGTAAATTCTGCATCCACTGAAGATACCGCTCCTCTTTGGCTTCATAATCTCCGTCTTCTTCATCGCCCTGTCCGCTGATAGGCCACCTGCCATCCATCACCATATCCTCATGATTTCCTAGCAGAGCAATAACCTTATCACTGCCATATTCATACTGCAGTTCCATAATTTTATCCAGCACACCGAAACTGTCCGGCCCGTGTACATAATCACCGCAGAGCACCAGCTTGCTGTCACCGGATAAGTCAATGAGTAACAAGGCCTGGTCGAATTCGTAAAGACAACCATGGATATCACTCATAGCGTAGATTATTGACATATTCATTCCCCCTCGTATAATATTTTTTAGATACATAAATGTACCTTGATAACTTAATTTATTTTGTTCAATAGGCTTAGTTAAGCCCATGATATAATTGTCCTAGTGTCAATCAGGTAATAGTTCTTTCT
>SVFL01000117.1 GCA_015056885.1 Lachnospiraceae bacterium | reverse complement strand
CTTAGTACCTTTTTGCCGCCTATCACTATATTGTCAAACAGTACCTGCTCCACGACAAACTCCTCATTGTAACCTTCAATGCAGGAAGTCTCCTCTTTTTCTCCGTTGTAGTAAATATCCTTAAACAGCACATTTTGAATTCCCTTGCCCGGCGCCGGATTGTAATCCGGATTGAAACGCACTTGAACATCAAAAAGCTTTCCGTGCAAAAAAGGTTCCACACGAATATTTTCATATGTAATATTTCGAGCTACGTTTTTGTCGCCCACATTAATCGCCATGCATCCGAGATATCCCGCCTGATATTCATTGTGTTCTAAAATATCAATGTCATAGAAGCGGATATTTTCCAAGACATCTCCGTTCCTCTCATGGTCTCCGTGAGTCCCCATCATAAGGGGATGAGCAACATCAGCCCATAGGGTAATGCCTTCCACCAGAATGTCCCGCGAGTCCCCATGATAATCCCACCTGCTGCCGTATATCGCCACACAATCATCTGATGTTCGTAGAAAGCCGCCCTTCACATGTACATTCTTAGAGCTCATAACATCGATTCCATCACTCCAGCCTTCACAGCTAAAGCTTTTGACATCAAAAATGTCAATATTCTCACTCTCACCAATCTCCACCGTATAATGCGGCGGATTAATAAAAATCACATCCGCAATCTTCACATTTTTACTATGGCTGATTCTTACTCCGTCGACTGAACTAAATCTGGCAAAGTCCGCCTGATATATTATTCCATGACCGCAGACAGTCACATTCTCCACTCTCTCACATACAAAGGAACCAATAACAATAGCACCGCCTTCCAAATAGACAGTGGTATCCGACGGGATGCGGAAAATCATTTCTGACACGTAATGTACTCCGGCAGTAACGTAAAGCACACGGCTGGGTTTCATTTCTTGCAATTTCCTTACTGTATCTGCCCCCAGGGTCGTCCCGGGCTTTTGAGGATTCCCTTTTACCACCAATACATTTTCATCCTCCGGTGCCGGCACATCTCCCGGTATCTCTCCCGCAAACAAATGCAGGTTATGCCCTCTGTCTTTATTCACTTCAATGGAAAGGTTTGCCTTTTTGTCCAATGAAAAACGCACCTTCTTCGTATCACAGTCCGGAATAATTTCCATGGATAACGGACGGATATCCACACAATATATGTAATAGGGACCGGATAACTCCACCTCAACTTTTCCTTTAAAATCAAAATATGCCATGGATGCCGCCTTAACATCATGCATATCCACCCTGACGTGATAGATTGGCACCTTCTTCCATGTTCCGCTCCCTTCTTCCCTTACCCGGAGCGTATAGTCCTTTTGCAAAACTGCTTCTTTCGGAGCATCATATACCACTATCATTCCTTCACAATCTCCCCTCGCTTAATCATATCTTCAAATACCTTGTTGCATACACAGCCTTCCAAAAAGCACACGATACCCATGGCAAAAATAAGCGGAAAGTAAAAATAGGTAGCACATAACACCCATGCCATGACATGCAATACCGCAAACACAATGGACCAAAGCGGCTTCTTTATTGCAAGAATTGCCGCCATTCGAATGTGGCCTCCTATAGTGTTACTAAATTTAGCCATCACAGGAAACAGCCATAACACCACTACACTTACTACTGCCAGCCAGATGGTAAAACACACTTTTTCCACCCCAAAGCCCTCCTGCACCATATAAAACATCGCGTTAAATCCCACAAGAAAAATCAGCACGATTCCAATATCTCCCGCCACAATCCCCTGCCGCAGATTTGTCTTAAAAGAGCAGAAAAAGCTTCGGAATATATAGCAGTCTCTGTTATCTGCCATTTCGAACACCACCTCATACAATGCAACAAAGGATGCTCCCACCGTAATCACAGGTAATGAAAATACAAACCACAAAACACCCAAATATACAATTCTCACAAGCTTATCCATACCCCTATATAAAGGACTGTTTATTGAAAAAATGCTCATTTCTCTGCTCTCTTTCTTTACTCAGAAGGGGCGACTAAACGCCGCCCCCAAAAATTAACACTACTGTGCATTTTTAGCATCTAAGAATGCTTGAATCTGATTGATTAATTCCGCACGTACGGTATCAAGACCTACCTTCTTTGCCTCAGCATTCCAGTTTGCAATTCTTTCTGCTGCTTCTGCTTCATCATACATAGATAAAGTAAACTGTAACTCATTAGACAATGCCGAAATATTTGCCACTTCAGTTGCCACTGCGCTGGAATCAAACGCAAAGCCTGCCAAAGGACTTAACTGATATGTAGACTCATCATAAATATAGTCATACTGTGCCTTAATCTCAGGATTGTTAAGAACAAACTCACTGTGTCTGATGTAAGTAGGATTTAAAGTGAAGGAATAGGTAGGCATGAAATATTCCTCATCATCAGAGATATCTGTCTGCTTGAAGCCTTCATCACCGATAGCTTCCCAATCTACACCTTCAATACCATACTGGAATAAATCGTGAGCTTCCTTGTTACCAAACATCCAATCAAGGAAATACATCGTTGCATCAATGTTCTCAGACCATTCCGGAACAACTAACCAGTTATTGGTTACAAGGTCACAGATAACTGCTCCCTCTTCTCTGTTACGCTGTGCTTCCTCAATTACATAGAAGCTAAATTCCGCATCCGGATTCTTCTGCTGTGCTTCCGTCATTCTGGTCTCATACTCTGTTAATGGTGAATAGAATGCAGCCGCATCCGGTTCTACCACATCACTGGTACCTCTGGACTGGAATAAATACGGATTCCATTTTGTTCTGTCTAATAAATACGCACTGATGAAATCATCCTGATAACCTTCCGGCATCTTTGCAAATTCTTCCGGAGCATCACCTGCAACAACAGCATTCAAAACTGTCTTCTGATCATCGCTGAGCGCTACGTACACCCAAGTCTGATCCCCAAAGATATTTACATTATCCTGAGTATATACGTTATCATGCTTTGCACTATACCAAGGCGAGTTAAAACGGAAGAAGTTCCACAAGCTGATACCAATCATATCCGGCTCGTTCTCGCATACAGTCTTTACAAAAGCCATAAGAGATGCTTCGTCAGTAACAGGATCACATCCATATTTCTTACGAAGGTCCTCACGGATGATAAATCCTCTGGAATCCTCGTAATAAGAAGCAAGATTGATACTGTATACGCCCTTGTTATAAGAACCGTCTTCCATACGTACATAAGAGCTCATAGCGTCTACAAACTGCTCAGAGAAAGCCTTCTTTAATCCCGGGAAAGCATCATTATTGAAGTATCCGCTTAAATCCGCGAAATCGCCTTCCTGGATGAAAGTACTCAAACCATGCCATCCGCCACAGAACATTAAGTCATACTCTTCCTGTGCGGTAATTGCCATTGTTAATTTGTCCTTGTAATCACCACCTGCTACATAAGAAAATTCCAAATCAATATGACTCATAATAGGGTCATCTGCTGTCATCTCTTCATACTTCTCAAGCACCTTATCTAAGTTACGATACTCGTTCATAACTCGGATTTTGAGAGTTGTATCCTCCATCTCTGTTACAGCTTCTGCCTGCTCTGCTGTAGTTGTCACCGTTCCCGGTGCCTGCGCGGTAGCTGTCTTGTTATCCTCTACCGTCTTTTCACTGCTGCCGCATGCTGCAAGTGATACCGTCATTGCAGATGCCATTGCCAGTGCTGTTGCCTTTTTCAGCAAACCATTCTTTTTCATTTTGTTTTCCTCCTTAAAAAAATACCTTTATCCTCACCCTCTCAGTATTGGGTAATGATCCTGCTTAACCCTTAATTGCTCCAACCGTAAGACCGGTGGTGAAGAACTTCTGCACATAAGGGTATAAAAATACGATAGGTCCGATAGCAACCACCGTAGTGGCCATACGCAGGGAATTCGTAGGCACTTCTCCTACCGCAATTCCCACTGTTCTAGCCATTTCCTTCATCGCATCCACATTTCGCAGCATGCGCATCAACAAATATTGTAAGGGGAATAATTTGTTATCCTCCAAATAAAGCATTGCATTGAACCACTGATTCCAATACATCAGCGCATAAAACAAGCTGATGGTTGCGATTCCGGGAACAGAAACCGGTAAAATAATTTTTCGAAGTATTTGAAAATCATTCGCTCCGTCCATGTACGCTGATTCTGCCAATTCTACGGGAATTCCCGCAAAAAAGTTTCTCATCAGGAACATATTCCAGGCACTAAATGCCACCGGAAGTATCAATACAAAAATATTGTTTTTCATATCCAATGTTTTACTAATCAGCAAATAGCTGGGAACCAAACCACCGTTAAACAACATGGTAAAGTACGCATAGAAGGTAAACACGTTACGATATTTCACCTTCTTTAACGAAAGCGGGTATGCCATGGTAATGGTAAAAAGCATACTCACTACAGTGCCTACTACAGTGGTAAAAATAGTAACCGCATAAGCGCTGTAAATCTGATTATCACCTAAAACCGTCTTATACGCCGTAGTCGTAAAATCATG
>SVFL01000030.1 GCA_015056885.1 Lachnospiraceae bacterium | reverse complement strand
CCCTCTGCTCTATCAAAAGCCGTGCCTTCTTCTTATCCTTCGAAGCCACAACCTCCGGCAGGTAAATCAACTCATCTACCGCCGGCTCCTCATGCTCTTGTTTCTCTTCCATCTGACACCACCGCTCTTTCATTCCCCTGTAAAGGAAAAAGCACGAGTCACCCAAATGGGTAACTCGTGCTTTTCATCGTCGGAGTGGCGGGATTCGAACTCGCGACCTCCGCCTCCCTAAGACGGCGCTCTAACCAAACTGAGCCACACCCCGAAACACAAGTAGTATTATAACTCGTGTTTTTTGAAATTGCAATAGTTTTTTGAAAAAAAATTTAATTTTTTTCAAAAAAGTTCAAAAACCCTTATTTTACGGGCTTTTTAGCGCTTCTTTTTTTGCACCTTTTGTGTCTTTTGAGGCTTCGCAACCGGTTTTTGTGTCTGAGAAACACTTGTTGTGTGTACAACTACTCCATTTCTCTTATTCACATTTTCACGAAGCAAAGTATAACCTGTTGCCAACAGAGGAATAAAGAACAGCATTCCCACTACACCGAACAGACTACCACCAAGACTCACTGCCATAAGCACCCAAATAGAAGGCAAGCCTACGGAATTACCCACCACCTTGGGATAAATCAGATTACCTTCCAACTGCTGAATAATCAAAAACATAATTACGAACCACAGCGCCATCATGGGATTTTCAATCAAAATCAGAAAAGCTCCCACTGCACAACCGATAAAGGCTCCCACTACAGGAATCAGTGCAGTAAACGCAATCAACACACCAACCATAACCGCATAGGGCATTCGGAAAATGGTCATGGCAATCACAAACAACATTCCCAAAATAACCGCTTCCAGACACTGTCCGGTAATAAAACTGCTAAAATTCTTGTGCAACAACGCAAGCACCCTCAAAGTCTGCTCCGCTGCTCGTTTAGGCAGATATGCTCTAATGATGCGGCATCCCTGATCTCCCAATCTTTCCTTCTGACTGAGAATATAAATCGCAAACACAAAAGCGATAAAGAAATTAACCACACCACCAATAATACTACCTGCCACGCTGAAAGTGGAAGTAAGCATACTACCGACACCTGTCTTCAAGAATTTCGCCACACTGGTCACAATTCCCTGCCAGTTAATTTCCAGATCCTGAAGCTGCTCTGCCTGAGTCTTAAGCTCCGGATAATCCTGGCTGTACTGTATCAGAACTGCTGCGGTTTTTTCAAGGAAAGGAGGCACTTCATTGGCAAGCTTCATCATCGCCTGAGACATCTGAGGAATTACAATGCTCACAACTACAGTAATCACAACAACCAAGAATAAAATAGCACCAACGATACCTATAGGGCGTTTTAATTTGTCCGCTGATTTGCCATGCCATTTACCCAAAAGCTTGTTTTCAATCCACTTCATGGGTAGATTCAGCACAAACGCAATGGCACCGCCATACAAAAATGGCTTAAACATCTCCAGCACCAGCACCGCTCCACCATAAATCGTGTTGCTATAAATAAGTGCCAGGACTAAAATCGCGCCAAACACCATCAAACCACGAATCTGGCGAACTTTCCCCTTACTCCAGGTACCATCATTTCCCTGCAAATTATTATTATCCTGCATATTTATCTCCCTCCGGCATGCGTAATCCGCACACTCTTTGCCATTACAAACCTTTTATTTCAAGCTTTCTATTTCAATCCTTCTATTGCTCCGATTAAAGCATCTACATTGCTCTCCAAGGTTGACCAGCTGGTGCAAAAACGCACCACACTATGAGTCTCATCCACACGATGGTCATAGCTGTAGCCAAACTCCCCTTTCAGCTTCTCCAAATGTGCATCCGGCACTTTTACAAAAATCTGATTCGTGCGGTTGGGTGCCACGAACTCATAACCCTTTTGCTCAAAAGCCGCGCGAAGTCTCTCCGCCAAATTTACAGCATGGGCTGAAATATCAAAATAAAGGTTATCCGTAAACAATGCGTCAAACTGCACACCCAGAAGACGTCCCTTCGCCAGCATTCCGCCCTTTTGCTTCATAATATAGCGAAAGTCTGCCTTTAGTGACTCGTTACGCATCACCACAGCCTCACCGAAAAGAGCACCAACCTTGGTTCCGCCAATATAAAATACATCCGTATTCTCCGCAATATCCTGCAAGGTCAAATCATTGTCCGGTGCTACCAGACCATATCCCAGTCTTGCTCCGTCCAGGAACAGATATAAACCGTACTTATTGCACACCTCATACAATGCCTTAAGCTCTGCTTTGCTGTAAATGGTTCCAAGCTCTGTGGGATTGGATATGTAAACCATCTTAGGCTGCACGATATGCTCATGAGCCTCGTCATTGATATGCCCAAGATATGCCTCCTCTACCTGTTTTGCCGTAATCTTGCCATCCCCACTGGGAAGAGGCAAAACCTTGTGTCCACAGGACTCCACCGCCCCGGTCTCATGCACATTGATATGTCCGGTACTTGCACATAATACGCCTTGATGGGAGCGAAGGGCTGCATCAATCACTGTCATATTGGTCTGGGTTCCACCCACCAGAAAATGCACCGCCAGGCTCTCATTCCCGCAAGCTTTACGAATTTTATCAGCTGCACTACGACAATAATCATCCTCTCCGTAGCCGGACCACTGCTCCATATTGGTTGCCACAAGGCGCTCCAACACCTTTGGATGGGCGCCTTCTGTATAATCACACTGAAATAAAACCACTTTTATGCCTCCTTGGTCTCCAAAAGTTTCACCACATACTCCCACACTCTCTTGGTGGAAGAAATGCTTAAACGCTCCTCTGTTGTATGAATATCCTTCATATCGGGACCAATGGACACACAATCCAAATCCTTTATTTTGCTGCCAAGAATTCCACACTCCAGTCCTGCGTGAATTGCCTCAACCTTGGGTTCTCTTCCATACATCTCCTTGAACACCTTGATCATCTTCTCACGCAAAGGAGAATCCACACGGTAAACCCATCCGGGATAATTACCGGTAATGCTACAAGTACCTCCTGCCATTTTTACAATTGCCTGTATCTTATCCAAAAGCGCCTTTTTCGCACTTTCTACACTGCTTCGAACGGCAAATACCGCCTGCAATACAGCCTCATCTTTCTTAAACTCCAACATACCCATGTTCAGGGAGGTCTCCACCAGCCCCTTCACATCGGCACTCATATTTTGCACACCGTCGGGCAACGCAATCAAAAACGCTGCTACCCTGGCAGTGTCCTCTACGGATACAGCCTCTGCATCCACAACCTCATCTACTCTGCCCCAGCTCAAGGAAAATCCGGGATCCTTAGTGGCCAATTCATCAGAAATCTCCATCAACAAATCTTCCAATGTTTCATCCAAAACAGTAGGCTCCGCAGGTTCTGTAATTATCTCAGTACACAGCCCGCTACCCTCCGGAATCAATACCACAGCCTTGGTCTCACGGGGAATCGCGTTATCTGCCAGACCACCGTTTACACTTACCAGCTGAATGGGGGCCTTCTCCTTCAAATTCCACAACACTCTGCCCATCAGGCAATTGGAATTGCCTCTTTCGTGATGAATCTCCACACCGGAATGACCGCCCTGAAGCCCCTTTACTTCGATTTCCACCAAAACACCTTTTCCCTCAGAAACAGTAACAGGCATATTACAACAAGCTCTTGCACCGCCGGCACAACTGGTAAGAAAAATACCCTCATCCTCTGAATCCAGATTCAACAGACGATTACCCTTAAGCATAGACAAATCAATTGCCATGGCTCCATCCATGCCAACCTCCTCATCCACGGTAATGATTACCTCCAAACGGGGATGCTTAAGATTATCCGAATCCAAAAGTGCCAATGCATACGCTACAGCAATACCGTCATCACCACCCAAACTGGTCCCTTCCGCATATATATCATCACCATTAACAGCAAGACGCAAACCTTCTGTCTTCATGTCAATGTCGCAATCCGGCTTTTTCACTGCCACCATATCCATATGTCCCTGTAATACCATTACAGGCTCATTCTCATACCCCGGAGTCGCCTCCTTGATAATGATAACATTCTTCACTTCATCCTGAATTACTTCCAGCCCGCGATCCCTGGCAAACTGTACCAGATAATCACTAATTTGTTCAATATTGCCTGAGCCATGAGGAATTTCACAAATCCTCTCAAAATATTCAAATACCTTCTGCGGTTCCAAATTTGTCAATACGCCCATATATAACCTCCAATTTTAATTTTGGCCAAGAATTCCGCTTACCGACACGAATCCGGCTCATGATTTCTGTCTGAAAATTTTGCCTACGAAAAAGGGGAGCCTTACGGCTCCCCGAACGCTCCCCGAGTAGGGCTCGAACCTACAACAACTCGGTTAACAGCCGAGTGCTCTACCATTGAGCTATCGAGGAAAATAGATTACTGCGTAATCTATAGAAGAAGCTTCGCTTCTTCACAACATATACAAAATATTACGCAGTCAATGCAAATTACTTTGCAACCACAAACTAAAGTATAATTATCTTAACTCAAAAAGTCAATACATCCTGCCAATTTTTTGAAAATTTTATAATTGACGGGCCTGCTTGTCAATTGCCTCCCAGAGTCCATTCAGATAGGTTGCACCAAGAGCCCTGTCGTACAAACCATAACCGGGTCTTCCGCTCTCTCCCCAAATCATACGGCCATGATCCGGGCGGATATAACCGTTGAATCCATTGTCGTACAACGCCTTCATAATAGCATACATATCCAGAGTACCACAGGCAGACAGATGAGCTCTCTCCTCAAAACCATTGGGAAGCAGCGCCACATTTCGCATATGCACAAAATGAATTCGTCCCATAGCAGCATATTTCCCGGCCATTTTTACCACATCGTTATCCCCGGAACAACCAAGAGAACCGGTACACAAAGTAATGCCGTTATTGGGCACATCCACAATCTGAAGGAAACGATCCAGATTCTTTTCATTAGTAATGATACGGGGCAATCCAAAGATACTAAAACACGGATCATCTTCATGAATTGCCATGTTTACACCACACTCCACAGCAACAGGAATAATCTGTTTGAGAAAATAAGTCAGATTTTCCCAAAGTTTCTCCTCATCAATCTGCTGATACCGGGCTACAATATCACGAAGCTCTGCTCTGGAATAACTTGCATCCCAGCCTGGCAAAGTCAAATCACTCTCACTGTCCAAAGGATTCACCGCATCCACCTGCTCTTCGTAATAGGCAAGAGTAGTGGAACCATCCGGCAACACATGGGCTGTCTCTGTTCTGGTCCAGTCAAACACCGGCATAAAATTATAACAGATGCACTTGATTCCGGCCTCAGCTACACGCCTGATATTCTCACAATAATTAGCAATATAAAGTTCTCTCGCAGGCGCACCCATCTTGATATCCTCATGCACCGGGATACTCTCAATCACCTCAAAGGCAAGCCCTGCCGCCTCCACCTCGCGTTTCAGCTTTGCAATACTTTCTCTGGGCCACACCTCTCCCACAGGCACATCATATACCGCAGTGACAATCGCATTCATACCGGGAATCTGTGCAATATACTTCAAAGGAACCTTATCATCCTGCCCATACCAACGAAAGGACAATTTCATATCAGGGAGCTTCTTATTCATATCTCGCGCCTCCGCACCTCGGATTTGTAAGCCACATCTTGGCTACGAGATTAATATTGCCGGCTTTTCAAAATAATATACACAACAATTTTAAAATTTCTTCCAAACAAAAGAGGCGCCGCCTGCAGGCAACACCTCTTTTGTAGAGCAGATGACGGGAATTGAACCCGCCTCCTCAGCTTGGGAAGCTGATGTTCTACCGATGAACTACATCTGCATGTAGTATATTATACTACAGTTTTTCTCATTTTACCACTAAATTTATAAAAATCCTATTTGCTATTACTCCCACAATTCTCCCCACACTTCATTGCACAAGCCCACGCAATACTCTCTTGAAAAATTCCCATCCTGATCCACTATCTGATTCTGTTGCCCCAACTCATCCGTGTAATCAGCCAAAGGATAAACCGTAACACCATCCTGCCCGTCCGTCACATGACACACCAGCGCAGTCACTCCATAATCAGCAACAGAAACAGTTCCGTCCTCCAACTTCTCAAGAGTAATCTCCGCCATCCCGCCTACCATACGGTTGGCAACTCCGGCTCCACGCCCCGACGTCCAATTTACAAAGTTACCAAGGGAATAATATACTAACATTTCCTTCCCGGTAGTCTCGTCATATACCCACTCCACAGGCTCTATCACATGGGGATGAGTCCCTAGCACCAAATCGACTCCGTTTTTCAGGAAAATTTCTGTCCATTTTTGCTGCCATGAATCAGTTCCCAGCAAATACTCCGTTCCCCAATGAGGACAGACGATGGTAAAATCTGCCAACTCCTCTGCCCTCTGCAAATCTGCCACCACTCGTTCCTCCTCCAAAAGATTCACCACATAGGGCATGTCCTCCGGCAGCGGAATCCCATTTGTTCCATAAGTATAATTCAAAATAGCAATCCGAATGTCATCCTGCTCATAAATATAAATTTCATCCTGTTCTTCTGCTGTTTCATTAATACCCAACACCGCTACTTCCGGATAATTCAACTTCCAGAATTCCAAACAGCGCACAGCGCCTTTTTTGCCCTTATCCAAGGTATGATTGGTGGCATGACAAACCACATCAAACCCGGCATCCACCAAGGCATCTCCAAGCTCATATGGCGCATTAAAGGCAGGATAACCGCTGACCCCCAATTCTACGCCACCGATAATAACCTCCTGATTCACCAACGCCAGATCTGCCTCTTGAATCACATCCTTCGTATTGGCAAAAACAGCCGTAAAATCATAACTTCCATCCTCCCTAAGCCCACTCTCTGCCAAAGGAGTATGTAACAGAATGTCTCCCACCATCACAAGTGACACTGTGGGTGGTGAATAGACCAAATCTTCCAACGACTCTTCCTCGGTTAAAATTGATTCATCCTCCCATACAATCGTCTCAGCCACAGCCTCATCAACCTCAGAAGACATGGATATCAGCTCTGTCTCCGAACTACTCGCATCCGTCAAAGACACTTTCTCCTGTATTTGCCCTGCGTCATTACCACAACCGGCCGCAAACACACACGCCATCAATAAAAGTACCATTATTTTATTTTTACGCCAGCTTATCTGCCTCATTTCATTACCTCTGTATCCATTTACGCTACCATCCCCATTATAGCATATATGGCCGTCCCCACAACACCACTCCCCAGAATAATATAAATGGCATTCACTTTATATTTTCGCAAAACAAATAACGCTACTGCAAAAATCCCCACTTCTACATACCGCATATCTTCCAATGAAGCAGAGAATAAATCCGTATGGAAAATTCCCAACATCAAAATAGAAAGACCCGCTGAACCAATAAGTGCTACAACCGCCGGGCGCATAGCTGCCAGCACCGTCTGCACACCACTAATATTGCGATATTTATAGTAAAAATGAGCCAATAACAAACTAATCAAAATAGAAGGAATAATACAGCCAATAGTACATACAAGTGCTCCCCAAGGTCCAGCCACTCTCATTCCTACAAAAGTCGCTGAATTAATGGCAATCGGCCCCGGAGTCATCTCTGCTACCGTAATCAAATCCGAAAACTCCTCCATGGTCATAATCTCATAATTCTCCACAACCTGTTCCTGAATCAGAGGTATGGCTGCATAACCGCCACCTACACTAAAAAGACCAACCTGCAAAAAAGCCCAAAACAATACCCATAACATCATCCGGCTGCTCCTTTCCTAGCTTTTGAGGAAAATACCAAATCCAAAATGCCAATTCCCAAACAGACAAAAATGATTACCATAGCGCTGATATCGAACAAATAAGCACAGACAAATGCCACCGCCATCATCCCTATGTACAAAACCCTCTTTGTCTTGCACACACCGGCTGCCAGATTCAACACCACATCCAAAATTACCGCAGCAACTCCCGCACGCATAACCTGCAGTGCTGTAGCAATATAAGGATTAGTCCGAAACTTCTCATAGAACAAAGAAATAATTGATATAATGACCATGGGTGGCAAAATTGTTCCGCAAACAGCCACCAACGCGCCTACAATCCCGGCAACACGATAGCCGATAACAACTGAAGCATTCACTAATATCGGCCCCGGTGTAGATTGCGTAATAGCTGTAATATCCATCATTTCATCCTCTTCCAACCATCCAAGTTCCTCCACGAATTTCTTTTTCATAAGAGATACAACCACAAATCCACCGCCAAAGGCACAAGCGCTAAGTATGAACATGGATTTAAAAAGCATCCACAATTTACCTCGATTCTTCATATCAACACTCCTTTTTATAATGAAAAAACTGCTACACCCGAAGGTATAGCAGTAAATATCATAATTTTAAACTTAAGCCAGTTTGCTCTTAGCCAACTCTGCAAGAGTCTTGAAGCCCTCTGCATCGTTAACAGCCATCTCAGCCAGCATCTTTCTGTTCATCTCAATACCAGCCAACTTCAAACCATACATAAACTTGCTGTAAGAAAGACCGTTCATTCTAGCTGCTGCGTTGATACGAGCAATCCAGAGCTGTCTGAACTGACGCTTTCTCTCCTTACGTCCTGCATAAGAACTGGTAAGTGCTCTCATAACAGACTGCTTTGCAATTCTATACTGCTTGCTTCTTGCGCCTCTGTAGCCCTTTGCAAGCTTCAATACACGATTATGTCTCTTCTTGGCATTCAAGCCACCTTTAATTCTTGCCATGTCTTATTCTCCTCCTTGCCCGAATTATAAATAGGGTAAAATCTTCTTCATGTTCTTTACGTTAGTTGCATCAGTAATTGCGGGCTTTCTAAGATTACGCTTTCTCTTAGTGCTCTTCTTGGTTAAGATATGGCTCTTGTAAGCCTTTGCTCTCTTCAACTTACCGGTACCGGTTGCTTTAAAACGCTTAGCAGCTGCTTTGCTTGTCTTCATTTTGGGCATAACTATTTCCTCCTAAATAATATTGAATATACGGCAATCGCCGAAGTCCTCACCGCTTTATTTGATGCACACGAAACTTACGCTCCGGCGCCTGCATCACGTATCCTTATGTTCTGACTACTTCTTCTGTGCCAGGAACATGGTCATGCTTCTGCCTTCCACCTTGGGAGCCTTCTCCACAACGGCTACATCAGCCAAAGCCTCAGCAAAATCATCCAAAATATGCTTGCTGTTATTCATGTGAGCCATCTCACGACCTCTGAAACGAAGGGTAATCTTTACTCTGTCACCCTTGGTCAAAAACTTTCTGGCAGCGTTCGTTTTGGTATTCAGGTCATTGGTATCGATATTGGGAGACAGACGAATCTCCTTCACCTCAACAACCTTCTGCTTCTTCTTCGCTTCCTTCTCTCTGCGAATCTGCTCATACTTGTACTTGCCATAGTCTACAATTCTGCAAACAGGGGGCTGCGCGGTAGGTGCAATCTTCACCAAATCAAGCTCTGCCTCCTCAGCAAGTCGCATAGCTTCCTTGGAAGACATAACTCCCAACTGCTCGCCGTTCTCGCCGATTACTCGTACTTCCTTGTCACGAATTTGTTCGTTAATCATTAAATCGCTAATGGCTGTATACCTCCATACATAAGAAATAAAAATATTTGGTTGCTGTGCTTCTTTGCACAAAAAAGTGGATAGCATAACTATCCACTCAAATCACTCACACATAACTCCTATACAATAATCACTCATTGCACAAGTCTCTTATATGAAAAAATCTGAACACTTACCAGCCCGATTGCCGTAAGGTGAGAGTGGATACTCTGCTTGTTTAAAGGTGTTTCAGCGTTTTTGTCGCTCACACACTTATATAGAATAACACTTGTGAATCCGTTTGTCAACAAGTTTTTTTATTTTATGTAAGAAGGAGCCAAAACTCCCCGGCTCCTCCATTATCAATCCTTATCTCTCCGCAAAGGTTGCACAATTTGTCTCTCTGCTGCTGTCTGCACCATTACCGGTGATATCTACATGGTCTGCCACACACTTGTAATTGCTGTTGTAGATACATTTTACAGCCTCGCAATCAATGCTGATGGTCTTGCTGGGATGCGCGGTGGAACTGGTAAACGCACCGTCTCTACGCTCCATAAAGCTCTCACAACAGGTATCATCAGAGTTGTCGGCATGCTTGCCGCCCACCATGATATCACCTTTACTACAAAGATGCTCCTTGTTGTAGGTACAATTCTCTACACCACATTTCAATTCTGCCATGAAAAACCTCCTTCTGCACAGTTCACCTATTTTCTATCACAACTGCACAGAAGTAGTGTTCCCATTTTATATTGCATTAATGCAAATTTTTTTCGAATTTATTTGGACTCTTCCACAACCTCAATTTTACGGATTTCCTTGGTGCGGATTTCCTCGCAAATCTGGTTGATAAACTCCTTAACAGGCTTGGTGCCCTCATCGCCCGCAAAGCGGCTTCTTACAGATACCATACCTTCTTCGGCTTCCTTCTGACCCACAACCAGCATGTAAGGAACCTTTGCCAGACGTGCCTCACGAATCTTAAAGCCGATTTTCTCAGAACGCATATCGGTAGTTACCAGAATGCCATTCTTCTTCAGCTCCTTCTCCACCTCAGCCGCATAGTCTGCAAACTTCTCAGAAATAGGAAGAATACGAACCTGCTCAGGACACAGCCATGTAGGGAACTTGCCCTCGTACTTCTCAATGAGCCATGCCAAAGTTCTCTCGTAGCAACCCATGGAAGTTCTGTGGATAATATAAGGACGAACCTTGTCACCATTCTGGTCGATATAGTACATGTCAAACTGCTCTGCCAGCAAAGCGTCCCACTGAATGGTAATCATGGTATCTTCCTTGCCGTATACATTCTTAGCCTGGATATCAACCTTAGGGCCATAGAAAGCAGCCTCGCCAACGCCCTCATAGAAAGGAATCTCAAGCTCATTCAGCACATTGCGGATATGACCCTCTGTCTCTTCCCACACTTCTGCAGAGCCGATATACTTGTCGGGATTCTCAGGGTCCCACTTGGACAGACGATAAGTCACATCATCGCCTACACCCAAAGTCTCCAGACAGTGCTTTGCCAAAGCCAGACAGTTCTTGAACTCCTCTACCATCTGATCGGGTCTTACGATTAAGTGACCCTCAGAAATAGTAAACTGGCGCACACGGGTCAAACCATGCATCTCACCGGAATCCTCATTTCTAAAAAGAGTAGAAGTCTCACCGTAACGGATGGGCAAATCACGATAGGAATGCTGCTCTGCCTTGTATACATAATACTGGAAAGGACAAGTCATGGGACGAAGAGCAAATACTTCCTTATCGGTCTCCTCATCACCCATTACAAACATACCTTCTTTGTAATGATCCCAGTGTCCGGAAATCTTGTACAAATCACTCTTAGCCATGAGAGGAGTCTTGGTGCGCACATAGCCCCACTCTTCCTCCAAATCCTCAATCCATCTCTGCATGGTCTGAATCATCTTGGTACCCTTAGGCATCAAGAGAGGCAGACCCTGACCGATTACATCAACGGTGGTAAACAGTCCCATCTCACGACCCAGCTTGTTGTGGTCACGAGTCTTGATATTCTCAAGATAAGCCAGATACTCCTCCAACTCCTCTTTCTTATTGAATGCAGTACCGTAGATACGCTGAAGCATTGCATTCTCAGACTTACCTCTCCAGTATGCACCGGAAGAAGAAGTCAGCTTGTATGCCTTAATATTCTTCACGCTCATCAAGTGAGGTCCTGCACAAAGGTCTACAAAATCGCCCTGACTGTAGAAAGAAATCTCAGCATCCTCAGGCAAATCGCGAATCAGCTCTACCTTGTAGGGCTCGCCCTTCTCCTCCATGAACTTAATCGCTTCCTCTCTGGGAAGAACAAATCTCTCAAGCTTTGCACCGGCCTTGATAATCTTCTTCATCTCAGCTTCAATTGCATCCAAATCCTCTCTGGAAAAAGGTGCATGGTCAAAGTCATAATAAAAACCGTTTTCAATACTGGGACCAATGGTCACCTTAGCATCAGGGAACAACTTCTGTACGGCCTCAGCCATAACATGAGCAGTGGTATGACGAATGGTAGCCAGACCTTCCTTGTCGTTGGCAGTGCAGATGGAAAGCTCGCAATCGCTGTCCAAAACGGTTCTAAGATCCTTTACCTCACCGTTTACCAGACCGCAGCAAGCCACTCTTGCCAGACCTTCGCTGATATCCAGCGCAATGTCATAAATACTTTTTGCTTCGCTGTACTCCTTTACGGAGCCATCTTTCAATGTGATTTTCATTTTCCTACCTCCAATTCTTGAATGATTTTGGATTGTAAGGGACAAAAGAAAAGTCCCTTGCAATCTCACGACTGCAAGGGACGTATTGTACGCGGTTCCACCCTTGTTGCAAATGCAATATATATCTATTACATCTGCCTCTCATTTTGCTCGTAACGGGAGCTTCCGGGCTGGTTTGCAGCCACTCAGAGGTGGTTTTCAAATGTGTCCGAATCAAACCGCTCACAGCTCCTGCTCATCTACAACTCGCAAGGCGGTTCTCTCTGGGATTCCTCGTACATCCTACTGTCCTCGTCAACGTTTTCTATATGATTCCTAATCATATACCATTCTACCCAAAAAGTAAAGTCCTATTTTTCCATCTCTTTTGTGATGTAGCTCTCCACTTCACCACGAGGCATCTGCAACGACACTGCCAGCTCCCCATAGAGATTATCCTCCGCCAAACGGAAATATTTAGCATCTACAGCAGTCACCTTGCGCCCTGCCTCCAGACGTTTCTGTTTGCGCAGATAAATAGTTTTAATAATACGAATCCATTCCGTGCAATTATTGGTTTTCATGCAACCACGGTATTCCTGCTCCAAAAGCTTGTCATTGGCACTGGTAATTAGAGGGATCTCAGGTATACCCTGAATCAGCTTATCTGCTTCCTCTCGACTAAGTACTTTTCTCAGCGACCCGGCTGCCGCATCCACAGGAACATAAACGGTACTTCCCGCCGCATATACAGGCTTTAAAATATAGTACTCTCTCTCCTTGTCCACTCCCGAAATGTCCAAGGTGGTAATATCATCCACCACACAGACGCCTTTGTTACCACTTACTACATACTCGCCTTTTTCAAACACAAAAATCTTCCTTTCTCTTCGCTTAAACAATTGATAATTATGTCCTGTAAGCCGCTAAAACCCACAGTAAAGTTATATCCTTATTTTAACAAATTAAACCCGAAAATGTCAGTTAATTTTGATTTAAAATTTGATTTTTGTGAATATTGCTTATGTGATACCATACCGGTTTTGTGCAAAACGCCGCAGATTTATCTCCCATCCATATAAGCATCAATACCATCTGCCATTCCGCGAGCCAGCTGCCACTGATAATCCTCCGTTGCCATCAGTGCATCCTCTGTCTCATTAGACATAAATCCCATCTCCACAATGGTCACCGGAATCTGACACCAGTTGATACCCGACATGGTATCTGTCTCTACCACCCGACGTTTCTTGGCACCGGTAGCATTAATAATTCCGTCCAACACCTGCTCTGAAAGATTTTTGCTGTCCGTATAGTATACAGCATTATACGGATTAGCAGCCGTCTGGCACAAAGTTTCTACTCCGTTTACACTTGTGTTCTCCGAGCCATTGGCATGAATGCGTATAAATGCATCCGCCCCTGCCTCATTTGCCACCTGAGCACGCTCTGCATTACTGATATTTACATCATGAGTGGTACGCACCATCATCACCTCATACCCTCTGTTCTGAAGCTCCTGACAAAGTTTCTCGGAGACCATCAAAGTCAGCTCATATTCATAAAGTCCGCTGACACAGCCTCTGGTACCGCTTGCCACCTTGGCCTTCATCTCCGAAGCACCGGGGCCAATAGGCTCCTTTTCGCTGTTGCCTTTTGCCTGATGTCCCGCGTCAATAACGATAAGACGGCCATTGGCTTCCGCAGGAACATCCGGCTGAATAGACATTTCTGATTCAGTCGACGATTCCTCTGATGCTTCTGTAGCAACCGGCTCCTCTGTGGCCTTTGTCGCAGATGACTCCTCACTTATTTCTACCGTTTGCTCACTTGCAGGCTCTGCTGCGGTTGTCTCAACCACCTCTTCCACTGCAGTTTCTTCCACCGATTCCGCTTCACGCTCCTCAGCACTCGAAACCTCCGGACAAACTACCTCCGAATTCACATTATCCGAACCACAACCAACCAAAGTACACATCAAAATCGTCATTACTATTACCCACAGGGCAACCCGTATCTTCTTCGTCATTTTCACACTATCTCCTCCACCTACTTCGCAAGCTTCTCCTTCAACGCAAGAATTCTTGCCTCAATCTCCTTGATTACAGCCACAAACTCCTCATCACTTTTGCCTGTGGGGTCCTGCAGCCCCCAGTTATCATCAAATTCTCTGCCTATAAAGGGACACCCCACATCACATCCCATGGAAATGGCCACATCAGGAACCGGTATATCTGAGATCAACTTAGAATACTGGGTCTGTTCCATATCGATACCATACCGTTCCTTCATAATTCGTACCGCATCTTGATTGATTTGAGGTTTAACCTCCGTTCCCGCAGAATAACTTTCAAACACATCACCTGCCAGATGCTTGCCTAAAGCCTCTGCCATCTGACTTCTACAGGAATTATGTACACATATAAACGCTACTTTCATATTATTTTACCCCACAAAATAAGGACATCTCTCTTTAATACACTGGGCATTTCGAGGGGAAAATCTGCACTTTATCTCCGACATTTCCAGTGTCACATCATAATTGGCATTTATAAACCGAACCGCTTCCGTCAACGCAACAAACCCATCTCTTTTACAACATCTGGGGCCATTAATCTCAGCCATTTTAGCCAATGCCGCAGAAGAAAATTCCATATGCCTGCCCCATGAGCCATCTGTACTCAAAGGCCCTGTACCATTCAAAACATGATGCTCCGGACCATGAATTCTCACATAATCCTTATTTGCAATTTCCCGAAAAATTTTCACGGGATTTACAGATGTTATTTTCTTGCAATCATCAATAATTAAGTTGCACTCTCTCCTGCATCGTATATTCCATCATTAAAACTCCATCTCCAATCCTACATGTAACTGCTGCACAGACTCTCCCAGCTCCTCTTTCAAAATTCCAAATGCCTTCTCACCGGTGCAGTGTCCGGTATAAATATGCTTGATACCGGTCTCCTTTATCTTGGTTGCAAAGGCTCGTACTTCCTCATCCGTTTTGTTATACAGATGAAATCCTCCGATAATCGCCAACACCTGCTTGCCCGGGAATGTCTCTGCAACCTCACGAATCACATTGGCTGCACCGCCGTGGCAGCAGCTGTTAAAAATAACCAGTCCCTTAGGGGTGTCAAACACAAGGCTCTGCTCGTGGGCAAAATTATCCCACTTCCAGCCGCCCTTCACCTTCAGATACATCTTCTCCCTACGGCCAATGGCCTCCAGATTCTCACCCTTATGGGGCACCAGTGTAATCCCTTCTGCCATCTTATAATCACCGGAGGCATACACGATACGTTCCTTATATTTCTTCAAAATTCCTTTGGGAATACCAATGTATTTTCTATAATAAGTTTTCTGAGAATAACAGTTCTCCCTACAGGCACTTCTCACGTAGAATTTCGCTGTAGGATTCAAGCGAAAGAACTGTTCCATACCATTTCCATGGTCATAATGAGCATGGGACAACACACCATAATCCACCATTTCCAAAGGAATGTTCAGTTTCTCTGCATTCTCTGCAAACAGTCCGGAAGACCCTGCATCCAACAGAACTCTTTTATCCTCATATTCAATATAAACACACAGTCCCCATTCGCTACGCAAATCACTATTTTTTATATTATCTACTATCACTGTTGCTTTCATCAAAACACCTCTTTCGCTTGCTTTATCTATCATGGTTCGCGTACATTGTACCAAAAATTAGGAAATTGCACAATCTTACAGACCACAAATTATTAAAGCTGCCAATTGCATTTGTTCATAATTCAGTGATACAATACATGTATGGCGCAACCGTTTGCGCACTAGTAAAGACAATACTTTCGGGAGGTGTATTTCCATGAATAAGAATATCCTTCGCAAGCAAGGACTTGTTTTCCTTACATCCACATTCTTGATCTTATCCGGGTGTTCCACCGGCTCTGACATTGCAAATACTGCCTCTCCCGAACCATCCGTCAGTTCCAAAGCTACTGAAACTGCCGCTAATGTCACATCAGACGATACAGTCGCTCCCCCCCCGGTAGATGCCGACATCTATGTAGAATATAACCCTGCCGTGGACGAAGATTTTATCACCGGCGTAGATATCTCTTCTTATCTTTCCCTTGTGGACAGCGGTGTAATCTTTCACGATTTTGAGGGCAATGAGCTCTCCAAACAGGAATTCTTTGACTTCTTACACGAAAATGGTGTGAATTATGTCCGTACCCGTATATGGGTTGACCCCTACGACAGTAAGGGGAACGGTTATGGTGGCGGTAATAACGATTTAGAAAAGGCAATTGAAATAGGCCAATATGCCACCAATGCCGGGATGAAACTGTTGGTGAATTTCCACTATTCAGACTTTTGGGCTGATCCTGCCAAACAAGCTGCTCCGAAAGAATGGGAGCCTTTAACGGTAGACGCCAAAGCGGCTGCCCTCTCCGCATATACTACCGATGCACTGAACGCGCTGCTTAATGCCGGTGTAGACGTAGGCATGGTCCAAATTGGCAATGAAACTACTTCTAAATTCTGTGGCGAGTCTGATTGGAAAGATATCTGTACCCTTTTGAGTGCAGGCACAGACGCAACACGGGCAACATCTGAGGATATCCGGATTGCCATTCATTTTACCAATCCGGAGCGAACCGGTAGTTATGATTCCTATGCTGCTTATTTGGAAACTTATGGTGTAGATTATGATATTTTTGCAAGCTCCTACTATCCCTACTGGCATGGTACAACGGACAATCTGACCTCTGAGCTTCGCAATATTGTTGATAAATACGGCAAACAGGTAATGGTTGTTGAAACCTCCTGGGCCTATACCTTAGAAGACGGCGACGGCCATTCCAACACCGTAAAAGACGGCAGCAATGACCGCAACCAGCCCTACGAGTTCTCCGTACAGGGCCAGGCAACCGAGCTTGCCGCAGTCACCAAAGCAGTCACTGATGTAGGCGAATCAGGAATCGGTATTTTTTACTGGGAACCTGCATGGTTGCCCGTACAGTATGCATATAATACAGAGGGCAACTTAGATGAAATTACTTACAACTCCAACCGGAGCATATGGGAAACCTGCGGCTCCGGTTGGGCTTCCTCCTATGCCGCCGAATACGACCCGGAAGATGCCGGCAAATGGTACGGTGGTTCCGCTGTTGACAATCAGGCATTATGGGATTTTACAGGACACCCCTTGGAGTCCTTGAAAACTTACTCCTATCTGCGCACAGGCACCAACGCACCCAAACCGGAGCCCTTCGTTGCAACAGACAACGAAACCTCCGACATTATAAATCTCTTGACCGAGCCCGGTTTTGAAGAAGAACTGAGCGGCTGGACCGTGGAAGGCTTTGACACCTTTGACGCCGCCTCCAACGCCAGAACCGGCTCCGGCAGCCTGCATTTCTATGCAGACTCAGCCGATATGAGCTTTACTGCTACACAGGAAGTGACTTTAGAAAAGGGCACCTACTCCTACACAGCCTACCTTGAGGGTGGCGATGCCGGAACTACCGATGAATTCACTATTTATGTAACGGTCGGCGATACTACCTACCAAACCACCGGAACCGTGTCCACCTGGCAGAACTGGTGCGAAATGATGATTGAAGATATCGTAATTCCCGAGGATGATACCGCCGTAACAGTAGGAATTTCTGTGAACAATACCACAGCCGGAGTGTGGGGCGCATTTGATGATTGCATATTAACGAAAACCGCGGATTAAGTATTCATAGTAAAAGAGCAGGCGCCACGGCACCTGCTCTTTTTCAACAACAAACAATTCACTTTATCTGATTCCACATTTTCTTAGAGTTTCATGGGGCCGTCACCCACACCTACCACATAGAAATCTGCGGCATATCCGATCTTCTCCAAATAAATCTCGCCTACATTCTTGACAAACTCATCAATGCAGTCCTCTTGTACAATGCTGACGCTGCAACCGCCGAATCCGGCACCGGTCATGCGGGCGCCAATAACGCCCTTCTGCTGCCATGCAGCCTCCACGGCGGTATCAAGTTCAACACCTGTCACCTCATAATCCTCTGCCAGTGATTTATGGGAAGCGTTCATCAGCTCACCAAACAGGCTGATATCCTGATTTTGCAAAGCCTCTACCGCCTTAACGGTACGAACATTTTCATACACGGCATGCTTTACTCTGCGCTGTCTTACCTTGCTCTGAATCAAAGCCTTATTGTCTTCAAACTGTTCCTCACTAAGGTCACCCAGCGTCTTAACCTCCAACTCTTTTTGAAGCTCCGCAAGAGCCTCCTCACACTCGCTTCTGCGCTCATTATACTTGGAATCGCCAAGTCCACGCTTTTTATTGGTGCAGGCAATAACAATCTTGGCATTATCCAGCTTTAAAGGGACATATTCATATTCCAAAGTCGCAGTATCCAGGAAAATTGCACAGTCCTTCTTGCCCATGGCGATGGCAAACTGGTCCATGATACCACAGTTAACACCATTAAACTGGTTCTCCGCAAACTGAGAAATCAATGCGATATCCTGATTGGACACTTCAAATCCATAAAAATCGCGCAAAATGGTACCCGTAAGCACTTCTACAGAAGCAGAGGATGACAGACCGGAGCTGTTGGGGATGTTGCCATAAATAACCAAATCCATACCACACTCCACCTTCATTCCCTTCTGTTCAAAGGCCCACATAACCCCTTTCGGATAATTGGTCCATGAGGCATCCTTGTCATACACCAGATTCTCTACTGTGGATTCCACCACGCCAAAAGCTTCAAAATTCACGGAATAAAACCGCAGCTTTTTATCATTTCGCTTGCGGGCTGCGCCATAGGTTCCGATGGTCAATGCACATGGAAAAACGTGTCCGCCATTATAATCAGTATGTTCTCCGATGAGATTCACACGGCCCGGCGCAAAATAGACCTCCACACCTTCTGCGTCTCCAAACACATTGGCAAATTCATCTAACAGTCTCTGCTTAATACTTTCACTCATATCACATTACCTCATCTACATAACTACAGTACATGAATAAATCGTCCAAAAGCTTGACGGCCTTCAGGAGTACATTTATATACACCTGCATCCTCCAGCACTTTCACGAACACCTTACCCACTTCACTCTTCAAAATGTCCATAACATTTTCTTCTGTTACATTTTCATACCTAGGCAGGAATTCCTCCACCCAGTCTGCATGTTTTGCAAGAGACTCCACGCCACGAATATCCTCTTTTTTCAGAATAGCCTGCGCCAAATCAGCCAGCTCTGTGTTTAATCTGGCAGGCAATACTGCCAGTCCCATTACTTCAATTAAGCCGATATTTTCCTTCTTAATATGATGCAACTCATCATGGGGATGGTAAAGTCCCAAAGGACACTCTTTTGTGGTGATGTTATTGCGCAGCACCAAATCCAACTCGTACTTCTCTCTCCGCATTCTTGCGATAGGAGTAATGGTATTATGGGGTATTCCATCCGTCTCTGCAAATATGTAAGCTGCCTCATCCGTGTAAGATTTCCAACAGTTCAAAATATGCTCCGCCAAATCGATCACTCGATTGGCATCACTACCCTGCAAACGGATAACCGACATAGGCCACTTCACAATTCCTGCCGTGATATCCTCATACCCGGGGATGGTAAAACACTCCTCAAAATCTGTCTTGGCCATGGCAAAATCATATCTTCCGCCCTGATAGTGGTCATGACTCAAAATAGAACCACCCACAATGGGAAGATCTGCATTGGAGCCCAGGAAATAGTGAGGAAACAGCTTTACGAAATCAAACAATTTCACAAAGGTTGCCCGCTCAATCTTCATGGGGACATGTTCATTATTCAACACGATACAATGCTCATTATAGTATCCGTAAGGAGAATACTGAAAGGACCATGCACTCTCATTAATTGTGATGGGAATTACCCTGTGGGTCTGTCTGGCCGGATGATTCACCCGCCCTGCATAGCCCACATTTTCCACACAAAGTTGACATTTCGGATATCCACTCTGCTTGGCATTCTTGGCTGCTGCAATAGCCTTGGGGTCCTTCTCCGGTTTAGAGAGATTAATGGACAAATCAATCTCTCCGTACATGCTATCCACCGTCCAACGCATATCTTTGCACAAACGATACCTTCTGATATAGTCCGTATCCTGACTGAACTTATAATAAAAGTCCGTTGCCTCTTCGGGCGAACGATTATATTTCTCATAAAACATGCGATTCACTTCCGAAGGTCTGGGTGTAATCGCATTCATCAAACGGGTGTCGAATAAATCACGGTAAACAATACTGTCCGGGATAAGCTCCCTCTCTACCGCAATATCCAACAGATTTTTTAAAATTTGTTCTAATTTATAAACTCCCGGAGCCGTCGCAGTCTCATCAGACTGCGCAGACTCCTCATAATCTTCTTCGTTATAAATATCCAGGAGCAGATTGGTTGCGTATATTTTCTCGTCCTGTTCTATCAATCCGCAATCCAGACCGTACTGTACCAGTGCGGCGATATTTTCACACAACTTGCTCATGTTACATTCCTCTTTTCTTAGTGCTACTTGCGAAAATCCCGAATGGTCTCCAGTGCAGGAAGAACATTGCCGTCATAGTCAAACAATGCCTGATTGGCCCATTCGTTGCCTCCCGGTCCCTGCTCACCGGTATACTCTAAAGCCTCTTCCGTAGCCCAGCCGCAACCCGGCACGGGAATCCAGCCCGGTTCCCAATAATAAAAGCCTTCGCAACCCGGCACAGAGGTAATTCGGTTCAGAAAATCTGTCATGAAATCCTGCTGCCCTTTCTTGGTCATAGGATATTCAATCTTCTCCACAAGCTCCGGTCTGGTGGCCATCCCCTTGCCTGCTGTCTCGCCTTCGTAACTTCGATAATCCTCCATGGTAAAGCCCATGGAAACCTCTGCCACTATCAGCTTCTTATGATAGCGCTCTGCCATATCACGCATGTTGTCCTCAAGCTGCTGCAAGGTTCCATGCCAAAAAGGATAATAAGACAGGCCAATAATGTCAAAGTCTTCACCCATCTGAATGTAATGGTCAAACCAGTCACGATACATCTCGTTATTGCCGCCATTGTCCAAATGAATCATAACCGGCAAATTCTTATCAAAATTGCGCACTGCCCGAATGCCGGCGCTGACGTACCTTGCAATATTTTCATAATTGGGCTTCTGTCCCGTAGGCCACAGAAGTCCGTTAGTAATCTCATTTCCCACCTGAACCAGTGTAGGCAGAGCATCCTTTTCCTTTAAGATGCGAAGCACCTCTGTGGTATAGCCATAGACCGCCTGCTCCAGTTCTTCCTCTGAATAGCCGCTCCAAGCCTTGGGTACAAACTGCTTGCCGGGATCTGCCCAGAAATCACTGTAATGAAAATCCAGCAGAAAACCCATGCCCAGCTTCAGCGCACGCTTCGCCAAAAGGATTGTCTTCTCCAAATCATTGGTGCCTGCACCATACGGCTTGCCATCCTCAGAGTAAGGGTCATTCCAAAGACGCAGTCTGACAGAATTTACCCCATATCTCTGTAAGATTTCTAACATATCGCCTTGCTCACCATTATCAAAATAGCGTGCGCCACAAGCTTCTTCTTCCAGCAATGTAGAAATATCCATTCCTTTGATAAATTCTGCCATGACAACCTCCTAAAACCTAATGAAAATTAATCAAAATTTGTGATTCTCTCATGCATTCTTCCATAACGGAATCGAATCATCTCATTTTTTTCCAGTACATCTGCCTCGTTGCCGCAATACTGGCAACGAAGACAATAGTACTCGTCTTTCTCTTTATCATAAAACATATCAATATCCAAATCTCGCATAAAGCAGGAAGGACATCTGTAATTTAGTCTGCCTTTTCCAGATTGAGCCATGTGGAAAATACCTCCTTGTCGCTGATTTTTTTCTGATAACCAATGGTGTACATGGGTGAGAATGCATAACCCTCTCGCACGTAGGCTTCACCGTCTGTAGCGTCGGTACTTAAAGATACCTTGGTCTCGATTGCGGGAATCGTTGCACTTGCGACCTTACCGCCCTTCATTGCCTTCTCACGGCACTTATACTCATAAGCAATGCTATCCGTATTTGTACCATCGGTAACTGCCAGTGTAATACCACACATATCCTCAGGATACTCCGTAGTTCCGTAGCAGCCCACCATGTACTCATTGATGGTCACCTCTGCATCGGGATTGCTCATCTCCAGAATATTTCGCTCCATGCGAATCTTGGAGGAACCTTCCTCAAAATAAATCTTGGTCTGAAGCTTCACGGTCAAGTCCACAAACTCAATATCCACAGGGTCCAAGGTCAACACTCTTGTATTGCCCTCCTGAGAGAAGCTTGCATGAGTACGACAGAGACACAAATCCACTTCCTCACCGTTGTAGCTAATCTTAGCACTGCGCACGGTTCCCTCACCTGCATAGTGAGTGAAATAACCTGCGCGATATTTTTCCTGAATCAGGAAGGGATAAGACGCATCCTGCACATGTTTGGTGCCGATACCAACCTCCCATTTCAGCTTGGCAACATAAGGTCTCAAATCCACAATTGCACCGCCCTGATCCATATTTACACAGGCACGCATATAGGGGTCACTGTACCAGAACAGCTGCTTGTTGGAACCGTACAAAATATCTTTCCAGAGAGCACATTCCGGCTCTGTATAAGTCTTGTTTTCACGATAAAAGTCCGCAAACTCTGCCATAGTCATATCTACCAGCTGACCTTCTTTTTTCAGCTGTCCATAATATGCCATACCTTCCTCATAAGACTTCGCAAGGAGCTCATAGGGAGCCTCCCAACGTCCCATCTTGTTCAGCCAGCCGGGACCTACAAACATCATATTATAAGAATAACCGTTATTGTACTTCGCTAAGTGACGATACTGATCCACAAGATTGAACAGATAGGGCATCTCCCAGGTCTGGCTGTCATAAATCATGCCGCGTAAAACATTCTGGGGATGGGTTCCGAAATTGGAACCGTTACCGTCATAACATGCAAGCAGGTCTCTGGACAAATGGGGGATTGCAACAATACCACTATCCTCTGCCTCGTTTGCTGCAGGCGCATGAGTATTCTGTTTGGAAGGAATCCAGGGATTCCAAGGGCCGCCGTCAAACAAGGTATACCAGGAGTTGTTACAGGTATGGTATGCCTTAGGACCTTCCTCCCAACAGGTAGCAATGGCACATTTTACCATTGGATATTTCTCTTTAATGTAATTGGTCAGTTCTGCATCCATATAATAAGAGCCGGTGGACTCAGGATAGAAACCGAATCTGTCATAGAACTTTCCAAATACATCATCTACAATATTTTTCTTATCTTCCATGGAGAACATCCAGATACAGAAATCCTTGGTCTGGTACTTCTCACGAAACTCCTTACAGGGCAATCCCAGCAAAGAGAGGGAAATCTCATCTCCGTACTGCTCGTGATGAGCCTTGGCAATCTCCACTGCCTCATCATTGAAAAGACTCGCGTAAGTCATCTGAATCGTAGTCTTCAAACCATGCTTATGTGCAGTCTCCTGCTGAAATTTAAAGATATCCAGGGATTCTGTCAATAGCGCCTTTCTTCCGATATCCTCTGCTTTACCCTGTCCGGTAACTTTCTCAGCATACTCAGGTACCATCTCGGGACGATGGATAATGTTCACAATAAAAGTGTTGTTCATTTTCTTCATTACTCCTTTAGATTAATCTTAGCTCTTAACAGAACCGCCGGTTACACCTTCTACATAGAATTTCTGCATGATTACAAACAAGATGGAAATGGGAATGGATACCAGCACACCACCTGCGCAGAATATGGAGAAGTACTTGTTAATCAATGACTTATTCAACATGTTGTAAAGTCCGATTGCAATGGTCCAGTCCGTAGAAATACCGGAGTTCAACATCAGCTTTGCCAGTACGAAATCACCCCAAGGCACCAGAAAAGCACTGATGATGGTATATACAATAATCGGTTTGGACAAAGGCAATATCACGTCTACAAAAATTCTCGCCTGACTGGCGCCTTCCAGTCTCGCTGCCTCTCTCAAAGAAACAGGAATGGTATCCATAAAGCCCTTGGCTATCAGATATCCAAGTCCGGAAGCTGCCGAGTACACAATGATAAGACCCAGATGGCTGTTGGTCAGTCCCAGTGACTTCATTACAAAGTACACCGCAATCATGGACAAAACGCCGGGGAACATATTCAGAATCAGGCTGACATTCATAAGCAGCTTTCTTCCTTTAAATCGCATACAACTCATGGTATAACTTACCATCAAAGTAAAAATCGTAGAGATGATACAGTTAAAAATTGCTATAATCAACGTATTTTTGAACCATACCGGATACTGCACCACGGAATCGGACTCAAACAAAACTGCAGTATAATTCTTCAAAGACCATGTCTCCGGGAAGAAATGAGCCACGTTAATTCCGCTGTAGCCGCTAAAGGAGGTTACAATCAGCCAGACAATGGGAACCAGCCAGATAACCGCCAGCAACGCCAGCAGGATATTCGTCCCGATTTTAGAAAATAATTTTTTGGTTTTCGCATTCATTACTGGAATACCTCCTCTCTGTCACCCTTCATCATTCTGCTGAAGGTAATGAGTGTAAACGCTGCACAAATGATAAATACCAAAATACCGATTACGGATGCAATCTTGTAGTTGTAGTATTCATTGGTCAATCTGAACAGCCAGGTAACCAGAAGGTCAACCTCCTTGGCGTTGGAGTTCGCCAGAAGCTGATCTGTTGTAACGTATACATCCTGAGTCAACAGGTAGATTACGTTAAAGTTGTTAATATTCTTTACAAAATCTGTTATCAGAGAAGGCCCCTGAATAAACAAAACATAAGGCATTGTAATGTGTCGGAAAATTTGGAACGGTGTAGCACCGTCAATTCTTGCACTTTCAATCTGATCCTGCGGAATATTCATGAGAATACCTGTGGAAATCAGCATCTGGTAAGGTACGCCTACCCAGATATTAATCAATACAATCATTACCTTTGCCCAGCCGGGACTGGTCAAAAAAGGTATGTATGTCAAGTTGGGATGAACCAACCCTATATTCTTAAGCAAATCAGTAATTCCGATGTTGGCACATATCGTATTTACAATACCGGAATCTCCGAAGAAATTACGTACCAAAAGCAATGTCACAAACTGAGGGACTGCAATTGCTATAATAAAAAGGGTACGCCACATTTTGGGAAATACAGTTAACTTGCTGTTAATGAGTTTTGCCAACAGAATTCCACCAATAAATGTGGTAAATGTCGCCAAAACAGCCCATACCAATGTCCAACTCAGAACCTTGCCAAAAGCATATCCAAAAGTCACGGTTACAGAATTGGTAAACAGAGACTTGAAATTGCTAAATCCAACCCATGTAAACAATGCATTGGGAGGCATATGATTCTGATCATAATTGGTAAATGCAATAGCTATCAAAACCAAAATCGGAATAATATTCATCAGTACCACTCCCACAACAGGCAGTGATAACAAAGTAATATGAAATCTCTCATTAAACAGAGACCTTACATCTTCTTTAAACGTAGGAATATGTTTTCCTTCTCTCTTCATAACCTGAAGCTTATACACATTCTTAATATTATGGATATAAACCACCAGGAACACGAAGATGAAAAATAATGAAATAATAGAATTCAACAGGATTAAAAAGGAATTGTCGTAGTCATTGACCGTGCTTGTCATCGTCAGAGGATCAAATACCTGTTCAAACTGCACGGTTCCCAGTGTGCCAAACTGGCTGAGATTGGGCACTGCATACACCGCCATCATGAAGATAAACGCAACCTGTAACGCAAGCATCAGCAATCCGTTTATGATCTGTTTTCTCGCAAAGTATCCGGCTCCCATAATCAGAAGAGATGCTTTTACCCAAATATCTCCCTTCCATACTGCCTGTAGGAAATCCTTAAAATAATTTCCCTGCTTTTTACTTTTTTGTTCTTTCATCGTCTTTGCCATACTTACCTCCATGCTGCGGTTTTTTATGGCCACGGGAACGCCGCCTTGGCACCGTTCCCGCGGGTCATATTCCATCAAATACCTATTCGATTTACTGAACGGGTGCTACAATACCGGTTACTGCGGTATCAAGAAGCTCCTGAAGCTCAGTGCCATCGGGATTACCGGAAGACAAAATCTGTCCAAGAGTCTGTGCAGGAGACCAATAGTTACCACCTACACGCTGAGGAGTTGCATATGCTGCCTGCTCTGCAAGTGCTGCAATAGCGGGATCTGCCTGAACTGCCTCAGAAGCTGCTGCATTGATATTTGCGGGACCAAGGCCTCTAGCTTCAAATCTAGCTACCTGAGAAGCCTCGCTGGTCAGATGCTCTGCAAGAAGCATAGACCAACCAATGTTGTCAGAGTGAGGGTTAACACCAATCAGTTTGTATCCGGAGAAGGAAGACATCTGAGTGTCAGTACCTGCTACCTTGTAAGTAGGAAGCTTGGTTGCTGCATAGTTCTCGCCCCATGCCTCAGCTGCGGTCGCTGCTCTCCAGGTACCGTTTACACATGCTGCGATAGTACCCTCGGTAATAGCGGTTGCCATCTCTTCATCAGTCATATTTACAAAAGAACCGGTAGCGAACAGATCCAAGATTCCCTGTGCTACATCAGTACCGCCTGCCTCATTCCAGTTGCAGCTGTTACTGCCGTCTGCATTCAGAGACATATCAAAACCTGCACCCTTGAAGAAGGAATAGATATACCAACCATCTGCTACACACATTGCAACCTTCTTATCATTTGCTGCTGCAACCTCAAGCATCTTCTCAAGAGACTTTACATCATCTTCAGTGAAGATAGACTTATCATAAAACATAAAGTAACCATTATCAGCAGTCATGGGATATGCATACAGAGTACCATCTACACTTGCTGCCTCAACGGCACCTGCTACATTAGATGTTGCTACATCATATGTATAGGTTGCGGATACAGACTGCAATGCACCTGCCTTTACCAGCTCATTAATCTGATCATCGGCAAAAGTATAAACATCTGCTGCTGCCTCTACGTCTACCAAAACGGTATCCTTACATGTAGACTCACTCTCTGCACCCAGAGTAATATTGAAATCCACATCAGGATAAGCTGCCTCAAAGTCAGCAATCAAATTCTTGGTCAAATCCTGGTCTTCCTCAGAAGCCCATACAGTCAATTCTACGGTACCTGTGGTAGCTGCGATCAGATTAGAAATAGGATCTGTTGCAGGCGCTTCAGAACTAGCCTCAGAGCTTGCCTTAGAATCTGTTGCAGGTGCAGAAGAACCAACATTTGCATCTGTTCCGCCACAGCCTGTCAGGCCACATGCCATCATTGCTGCAGAGAGTAACAATGCACACACTTTCTTTTTCATAACAAAAATCCTCCTTTTATATTGAGATATAAATGTTTTGCGCTTTGTGCGCAATCGGTTGTTCAACTTAAATATATCAATTACATCCGCTTTTGTCAACATCTCTTTTGCATTTTGTCTCTTTTTCCCCAAAAAACAATTGGCGCTTTGGTTATTTTTACCAAAGCGCCAATCTTTATTAGGAAGAGAATCGTATTAACTTGTATGTGCAACTTGCGCAATTCCTATAAAGTAGACCCTTTTAGTACCACTTCATAGCTCATAAGAGTCTTCTGCTCTACCTCATTACCCTTGATACTTTCAAACAAAATCTTGCATGCCTCCCTGCCAAGCTCCTTGGGATCATACTGCAAAGCAGTGATAGGCGGCTGATTATTGGCCAAAACCTGACTGTTATAGAAGGAAGCCACCTTTATCTGCCCGGGAACAGACACATTGTCCTTGCGCAATTTCTCCAACACTGCATAACAAATTCTGTCATCCATACAAACAATACACTCCGCACCGTTGCGCAATATTTCATCCACACTGTGACTGATGGATGCACTACTGTCCGAATTCATATATATCCACTCTTCGTTAAGGGGAATATTCTGCTCCTTCAATGCTTCCTCAAAGCCCTGTCGCCTGGTGCGATTAACCATATGTCCGGCATCCCCGCCTATCAGGGCCAACTTGCGAATCCCTTTCATAATCAGTATATTGGTTAATTCCTTACATGCAGCCACATGGTTATTATCTATCTGTATTACACCATCTACATCCGTAGAACCAATAGTTACAAATGGAATCCGATTACTGTTTAGAAAAGCAACCCTCTCATCTTCTACTAAAGTTCTTCCAAGAATCACACCGTCAACCTTATGGTTGCGCACCACCTTTTCCAATCTGGAGATATCGTGATCAAACACTAGTGTAATCAGCACATCATAATCATGAAGCGCCGCTATTTCACTGATTCCCATCATACATCTTTGAAAAAAAGGTAAATCTGTCACCGTGGAATCCCCCGGCATAACCCATCCGATATTATAAGTTCTGGACTTCGCCAAGCCTTTAGCAATGGGACTGGGCTGATAATCATGCTCCTTGATATAAGCCAAAACACGATCTCTTGTCTCCTGTCCGATTCGTCCTTTACCGGAAATAGCTCGGGAAACCGTAGTTTTTGAGATGCCCAATGCATCTGCTACATCACTTATGGTAATCCTGCCGGTGCCTTTCTCATTTTGGGAAATATTTGTTTCCATTCCACCCCTCCATTATTTCATCTCGGTGAATTTTAATCTTACTTTTTATCAGTTATTGACAATTGTAAAACCGCATGCTATACTTTGCGCAATCGGTTATTCATTTTTCATTTTAACAATACAGTACTTTACTGTCAAGAAGTTTTTGGTAACATTTGTAAATTGTGTGACGATTCAAAGGAGAGATTACAATGAAGATGGACGAAATCTTATTTGGAGCTGCTTATTATGATGAGTATATGCCCTATGACCGCATTGAAACCGATATGCAGATGATGAAAAAAGCCGGCATGAATATCATCCGTATTGCCGAGTCTACCTGGAGTACTTGGGAGCCTTCCGATGGCGTATTCGATTTTACTCACTTACATAGAATGCTGGACGCCGCTGTCAAATATGATATGAAAGTTATCGTAGGCACTCCTACTTATGCAATTCCTGCATGGCTTGCCAAGAAACACCCTGCTGTTTTGAGTTTTTCCAAGAACGGTCAGGAACTTTACGGCCATCGTCAGCTCACTGACATCACCAATCCGGATTACCTTTTCCATGCGGAACGTATTATCCGCAAGCTTATGGAAGAAGTGAAGGACTGCCCTAATGTAATCGGATATCAGCTGGACAACGAGACCAGAGCTGCCGGTGCAGCTTCCCCTGAAACACAACAATTATTCATCCAAAAAATGAAAGAAAAATACCCTGACATTGAGGATTTCAACCATGAATTTGGGCTGGACTACTGGAGCAACCGCATTCAATGCTGGGAAGATTTCCCGGATGTGCGCGGTACCATAAACGGCAGCCTTTCTGCTGCTTACAAACGTTTTCTCCGTGAATGTATCACAGATTTTTTACACTGGCAGGAACGCATTTTACGTGAGTATATGCACCCCGGCCAGTTTATCACACACAATTTTGACTATTCCTGGATTGAATACTCCTTTGGCATTCAGCCGTTGGTCAACCAGTATGATGCTGCTCGTTTCATGGACGTTGCCGGTGTTGATATTTATCATCTGACTCAGGATAAACTCACCGGTGCCATGATTACTTTTGGCGGTGCAGTGGGCCGCTCCCTGAAAAAGAACAACTACCTTGTATTGGAAACCCAGTCTCAGGGGCGCTTAAACTGGCTGCCCTATCCCGGACAGCTGCGTCTGCAGGCCTACAGCCATTTGTCCTGCGGAGCCAACAGTGTCATGTACTGGAACTGGCACTCCATACACAATTCCTTTGAATCCTATTGGAAGGGAATTTTAAGCCATAATCTGGCCGAGAATGAGACTTACAAGGAAGCTGCCGTATTTGGCGAAGAAATCAAACGTATTGGCAGCCATTTGCGCAACCTGAAAAAAAATTGCAAAATAGCTATTTTAACCGACAATGCAAGTCTTGTAGGCCTGGAGGAATTCCCCATCAGCGATACTCTGGATTACAATACCATTCTTCGCTGGATGTTTGATGCCTGCTACGAGCTGAATTTGGAATGTGATTTAGTTTGCGCAGAAGACCATTTTGATGATTATTCTCTACTGCTTGTTCCTGCATTTTATTCTGCTACCGAGAAGAGCATACAGAAGCTTCGCAATTATGTAGCCCTTGGAGGTCATCTGCTCTATGGCTTCAAGAGTGGCTTCGCCGATGAAGAACTCAAAATTTACCACGACAATCAGCCCCACAACATGACTGACTGTATCGGTGCTACCTATGACCAGTTTACCAAGCCGGAAAATGTTTCTCTTCAGTTCTATGATGGTAACGAAGTTGGACCTCAATTTGAAGTTTCCGAATGGATGGAACTTGTCAAAGCAAATGACGCGGAAGTCTGGGCTCAATATATTCATCCCTTCTGGGGTAAATATGCAGCCATTACTCACAAAAAAGTTGCAGCCGGCACTGCCACCTATCTGGCATGCTATACCACCAAGGAGGCCTTGAAACACCTGATTAAGAAATTGGCTGATGTTGCCAAAATTGAACTCCCCGTTGTCACTTTCCCTGTCATCATCAAGCGCGGAACCAATGACGGCGGCAAAGAAATTATCTACTACTTCAACTACTCCTCTGAGAATCAGACCATTTGCCATGAAGATGCGGATGGCGTGGAATTGATTAGCGGTAAGAATGTACATACCGGAGACGGTATTGTGCTAAAGCCTTGGGATTTGGCGATTATTGAAATGTAAAAACACTAAAAAACACGCTATGCGTCTTTTCTAGTGTCATGTGTAAAAAGAACCACTTCGGGCTGCCTATTAAACAGCCACCGAAGTGGTTCTTATCATTTACGAATATTGTGCTACTGCAACAGCCAGATGTGTCACAAGCAAAATACCTGAAAGCACCGCTGACACAACAACCGCAATGGCCACTTTCTTACGTTTTGCCTTATCCGCATTATGCTTTGCAAGTAAAATAAGCCACCAAATTAACATTACGCCGCTAAATCCGGAACACATCATGTAAAGAAATGTAATAATTATTTTAACCACATCATACCCCATCATTTGCACCTCCATATTTCATCCCTATATATACCAATACAGTTAGACAATAAAATATATTATAGTTTTTGTCAAGTTTATGAATTTGACAGGACTTATCGAAATCACTATAATATTTTTGTTGATTACTCATTGGATTTTGCCGGGCGAAGGCCCCAATAAAGGAGACTGTTATGTCCAACATTATAAAAATTACTGATTTTGAAGCCCCTGAGCTTGATATATATGCACGCCTTTCCGAAGGTCAGCTCCTGAACCGACATGAGCCGGAAAAAGGTCTTTTCATCGCAGAAAGTCCCAAGGTAGTGGAACGTGCACTGGATGCCGGATACAAGCCCGTCTCCATGCTTTTAGAGCCCAAACACATTGAAGGTCAGGCCAAAGATGTAGTGTCACGAGTTGGCAACATCCCCATTTTTACTGCTGAGTTGGATATTCTGACACAGCTGACCGGATTCCAGCTGACCCGGGGCGTACTTTGCGCAATGCGCCGTCCTGCCCTTCCTTCTGTGGCAGAAGTGTGTGCCGGTGCACGACGTATTGCCATCTTGGAAAATGTAATGAATCCCACCAATGTAGGTGCCATTTTCCGTTCTGCTGCGGCGCTGAACATGGATGCGGTACTCCTTACCCCCTCCTGCAGCAATCCCCTGTACCGCCGCGCCATCAGAGTCAGTATGGGAACGGTCTTTCAGGTTCCCTGGACCTTCCTCGGAAATGAAGATTCTGATACATCCGATGTGGATGTAAAATTACTAAAGGAATTAGGCTTTAAGACTGCTGCCATGGCCTTGAGCGGCGAAGCGGTAAGCATCGACAATCCTGAGCTTATGGCAGAGGATAAACTGGCAATTATACTGGGCACAGAAGGCGACGGTCTCGCCACCCACACCATCGCAGACTGCGATTACACGGTCTGCATCCCCATGTCCCATGGAGTGGATTCTTTGAATGTGGCGGCAGCAAGTGCCGTGGCATTTTGGCAGTTGGGAAATCGGTAAATGCTATTTCCCAACATTTTTTACCACACCTTGCGCCTGACGTTTTTCCATAGCACGCCAACTTATATAACCATAAATATCATTTACCAGAAATGCTACAAAGCAGACCACTACCGACACATACTTAACATCTTCCATACTCGCAAGAATCCACAACACAATAAGCACCACATCCCAGCCAATACCGCCATAGGCATCGTCATTCCCAAATACGTAATCATTTCCCCATAATATGCAAATGTATAAGATATCACTCCATATAACAAACTAAAAATAATCATTAAAATCTGACCAAAGGCATTTCCTTTTGCACTAAAAATGATGGAAGTTACCCCTATAAGAGACGCCATAAGTGTTAAATAATTTTCCCTGTCAAACACAGCAAACGACAAGACAATCCACACTACCGAACTCCCCCACAGTCCCATCTCCGCTCTTGTAAAATATTTTACTTGATTCATAATCTGTTTTCATAAATACCTCTCGAAAAAAATAGCATCCGCAAACACATCTTTTAAGACCTAACGATGTGATTACGAATGCCTTTGCGCTCTCTACCCGGTGGCAGATAACTTCTTGTAATTCCATATACTGCTTTATATTATACACACTGATTTTTCAAGTGTATGTTTACTTTTGCATATTTAATCACCTTTCCTCAAATACTATCAAAGCTACTGAAAATTAATTTGATAATATGGAGAAAAAAAATGGATGTGAATAAAAAAGACTTAGGTGCACAGCTTGCCTACGCTGCGCTTGATGACGTTCCGACCCCCAAATCGGATGCCAAAGAAATTGTAGGTTTGGTCAAAAACAGTGGCCGTATCACCGGCTATCAGCTCTCTGACGGCTCCACCGTATCCAAAGAAGAAGGCGTTGCCATGGCCAAAGCCGGCGACATTCAGGGCGTTGGTGTAGCTCACAGAAAAGACTCTGAATATCTGAAATCTCTGCCGGATGGGACAGAAAATAACAATCTGGGAAATCTGCCTTCGGTGAGTGGCTAAAATCTGATATATTTTACTCCCCACTGTGCCGCCGCTTGAACAATTTTTAATTATCTCAGGCTCCCTTCTCCCCCCATCATTTCCGTCATTTCCTCTATTTTCTCAATCGGGAACGGCGGCTGGCCAATGGGTTTCATAGCAATAGACATCAGTTTCATGGGGTTATCATCCGCTGCAATCCGATTAGAACTAAATGTTCCACACATCTTGCATCTATGAATAATTGCCCATTCTCCATTTTTCCTGACCCAAACTGCTACAGGTTCCATGTGTCCGCCACAATCCGATTCACGGTCTCCCGGACGGTTATCAACATGTAAACTATAGAGACAGTTGGGACAATGATTTCTATGATCACTGCCTGCCCCCTCCGGCACTACTGTCCTTCCACAATTCCTACATGTAAATATTTCATCACATGGATGAGTCCTATAATAACCTTTTTCATACTGTATTCGCTTATTTTTTCTATTCATCTTTGAATCCTCCGCCATTTCTTTTTTGAGAGGATTCATATTCATGTATGATTCCCTGTATTCTTTTTTCAGAGAGATAATACATTTTGCTTAATTCTACAATAGTCATGCCTGAGTAATAACGGCTGACTATTGTTTGATTACGTTTTGCCAATTTCGCTCTGGTTCCGTTCTTTTCTCCCCAAGATAAGGAATTCTCATCTTTTCTTGGAATATATAATAGCTGACCATCCACATACTTTTGAATTTCTTCAACAAGTGATTTTGGCAAAACATCATCTGCCTTTACATAGCTCATATGCGTCCTCCTAATCAAAAATCAGGATGCAATGGCTATCACATTTTTCCATTATTTGCAATAGCCATCGCTACCGCACAATAGTCTTATTTTTCTTCAAAAAACACTCTTTGAACCTTTCTGGTTTTATTTTTTTAATAGTAACATATACATGAAGCAAACTTCAATCTTAAAATTGATTAAAATTGTTTTTTCCCTTTTTAGAAAAATGTTCCTTGAACATAATGATTTTGACAAATTAGGAGTTGTCGATCTCTTTCATTCATAATTTGCTTGCCATCCGGGTGATGATAATTTTGCAAGCCCAGATTGCAAAATTATTTCGTCATCCGGCGAATTTTGGCATATACAAATTTTTTGCTTGAGAATACCCCAAATCAGTGCTTTTTCCATGAATAACCACATGTTTTGAATAAAGTGTACCCCATGTCAAGGACACTTTTTATAAAATTTTATACCCATTCTATCCGTTTGTTGATAATGGATTTATTCCTGTTGTGGTGTAACTGTAAAATTCGTTTGGAGTCAGCTTTTCCAGA
>SVFL01000116.1 GCA_015056885.1 Lachnospiraceae bacterium | reverse complement strand
TTAGATAAAAAGTAGATAGATAAGACATTTGATAGACATTGCAAGACCTTTATCCAGAGAGAGTGAGGAGATTTACAGCATTATAAGCGAAGAGGCAGCTCCTTATTTTGCCGGTCAGAAGAGTGCAGAAGAAGTGGCCCAAATTATTCAGAGCCGTATAAAGATATATGTAAGCGAGAATAGTTAAGCAAGATTTACTGGGGATTAATAATCGGGGAAATATTTGATAAAAATGCACAATCATTGCAAATGCAATGCGTTTGTAATGATTGTGTGGTAATCTGTAAAAAAGGAATATGAGGTAGCGTTTTTTAAATCATTAGAAAAGTAAAATTTATGGAAGAAAGATTATTATCATTTATTGTTTGGGCAATAATGGGAGTGCTATTTATTGTAATGGGCATTTATATTTTAAATTCCAAGAAGGCAAAACCTTTTGGATTTTGGGCTAATGCCGAAGTAGTGCCTATAGAAGATGTGAAAGGTTATAATCGTGCTTTAGGGATATTGTGGTGTGTGTATGGTGTTTTGTTTGTGTTAATTGGATTACCACTATTAGACGGGCAGAATTCAGGACTCATTATGATACCTGTATTAGGAGCGATGTTTATTAGTATTGCGGCTATGGTAGTGTATGTAGTAGGAATTGAATCTAAATACCGCAAAAGGAAATAAAGGAATACTTTTATATTTGAAGATAATGAATTTGAGAATACACATATAAAAATTATAAAGAATAATTTAAGATAAATAACTCACACTATATAAAAAGAAGAACTAATTAACAGATGTCTTCAACAGGAGGTTAGTGTGAGTCAGAAAAGAGATAATAAAAATAAAATGATCGGAAAGCAGAGCATTGAATTTGGAGATCCCATTTATATTCAGTGCTCTGCTTCTATTGTTGGGAAAAAAGAGGGACAGGGACCTTTAGGGGAATTGTTTGACAAAATCAGCATGGATGATATGTTTGGAGGAAACAGTTGGGAAGAAGCAGAAAGTGCTCTGCAAAAAGAAACGGTACAGCTTTGTCTGCAAAAAGCAAATGTCCAAATAGAAGATATCCGCTATATGTTTGCGGGAGATTTGCTTGGACAAAGTATTGCGTCCAGCTTTGGTCTGGCAGAATATAATACACCATTGTTCGGACTATATGGTGCCTGCTCTACCAGTGCCTTATCCATAACCTTGGGGGCAATCACCATTGCGGCAGGGGCAGCAGATAAAGTAATGTGTGTGACATCCAGTCATTTTGCCAGTGCAGAGAAGGAATTTCGTTTTCCATTGGAGTATGGCAACCAAAGACCACTTTCTGCATCCTGGACGGTAATCGGAAGTGGAGCATTTTTGCTTTCAGATACCAAAAGTGGGCGTGACAGGGGTGTCATTACAGCGGTGACTCCGGGAAAAATTGTGGATTTTGGTTTGAAAGATTCCATGAATATGGGTATGTGTATGGTTCCGGCGGCAGCAGATGTGATTTGGAATCATTTACAGGATTTTGATAGAGCACCGGAGTATTATGACAGGATTGTCACAGGCGATTTGGGTCATGTGGGAAAGCAGGGAGTGATTGACCTTCTTAGTCAGAAGGGGATTGACATATCCAAACAACATATGGATTGTGGGATCGAGATATTTGATCAGGCTACACAGGATACGCACGCAGGAGGAAGCGGCTGTGGTTGTGCTGCCAGTGTGTTGTCAGCATATTTATTAAAACAGCTGGAAACTCATAAGTGGAAACGAATTTTATTTGTACCAACCGGAGCTTTGCTTAGTAAGGTAAGTTTTAATGAAGGAAAACCTGTGCCGGGAATTGCCCATGCAGTGGTGATTGAGGCAGTGAGATAGAATTCCAAGCGCAGTATTTTAGTCTGTAGGTTGAATTTTAGCCTACAGATTTTTTATATTCTAATTTTGTGACAAGTCTTTTTTGCCAATTCTGCAACTTTTAAAATCTATACTTGCAAAATATCTATTTTTTGTTAAAATTTTATCAAAGCACATATCCATAGTGTTTTAAAATTATGTACGATATGAGCTCGCAAAGAGAGAGGAGATAGTGTGAAAAGAAATATTTTTTGGTTAACAGAGACAGCGGTTATGTTGGCTGTACTGATAACGATACAGATGGTTACAAAACCAATGGGACAGATTGTTACAGGTACCTGTGTAAATACAGTGCTTGGTATTGTGGCACTGGTATGTGGTGTTGGCAGCGGGATTGTGGTAGCATTGGTTTCGCCGGTTGTTGCAGTTTTATTAGGAATCACACCGCAAGTTTTAACGGTACCTGCGATTATGATAGGTAATTCTATTTTTGTATGGTTGTTAGGATGGAGAAGAAAGAATCAGAAGCATTTGGGGCTTGATTTGTTGAGATGTGTATGCGCGGCTACAGCCAAATTTGCTGTGTTATATATTCTGGTGGTTGGGGTAATCTGTCATGGAGCTGCGGATTTCTTTCTGCAAAGCGGAATGCTTATGCCACCAATGATAAAAGTTTTATCAACGTCTTTTGCATGGCCACAGCTGATAACAGCGTTGTTGGGAAGTGTAATGGCAACTTGGATTGCACCGATGTTGCGCCAAGTTCTACATAAATAATTAGGAGGATTTTTTATGCGTGGTATTCCATCGCTGATTACAGATATTAGAAAGAAAGTATTTACAGAGGTTGCCCGTATGGCTTATGACGGAGGCAACTATAGTGCTGCAGAAGAACTGCCTTATAGGATAGTTCCCGGAGACCAGCCATTACATAGGGAATCTATTTTCTTGGAAAGAGCGATTGCCGGTGAAAGAGTGCGCCTGGCTATGGGATTGGGAGTTCGCCCGGTTCAGACAAGAATGCTTTTGACGGAAGGAATGGATAATGCGGCTATTGCACAGCAGTATTATGAGCCACCATTGGTTAATATCATTCCTTATGCCTGTCATGGATGTACAGTGAACCAATATCTTGTAACAGAACAATGTCAGAATTGTTTGGCAGCATCTTGCCAGAAAGTTTGTCCGAAGGGAGCAATTTCTTTTGTAAACGGACGAAGTGTGATTGATAAGGATAAATGTATTAAGTGCGGTAAATGTGAGAAAGCGTGTCCTTACCATGCTATTATTCATTTGGAACGTCCATGCGCTGCTGCCTGTGGTATGAATGCTATTGGCAGTGATGAACATGGAAGAGCGGTAATTGATCAGGAGAAATGTGTAGCTTGTGGACAGTGTCTGGTAAGCTGTCCTTTTGGTGCTATTGTAGATAAGGGACAGATTTTTCAGGTGATTCAATCGATTCTTGCAGGAAATCAGGTGATTGCCATTGTAGCACCTGCTTTTATCGGTCAATTTAGTAATAGAGTCTCACCCGGAAAATTTGTAACAGCTATGAAGCAATTAGGATTTGCACGAGTCATGGAAGTGGCTATTGGTGCCGATCTTTGTACCATTGAGGAAGCTAAGGACTTTTTGGATAAAGTTCCTTCAAAACAGGATTATATGGCTACCTCATGTTGTCCGGCATGGCATTCCATGATTGAAAAGTTATATCCCAGTGAAGTAGATAAATTATCCATGACTTTGACACCGATGGTATTTACTGCCCGAATGGTTAAGAAGCAGTATCCCGGTTGTAAAGTAGTGTTTGTAGGTCCCTGTGCTGCAAAAAAATTAGAAGCTATACGAGAAGACATCCGTTCTGATGTAGATTTTGTTCTGACTTTTGAAGAACTACAGGGTATGTTTGAAGCAAAAGAAATTGATTTTGAAACGATTCCTGAAACGGATGTGTTGTATGAGGCGTCTGCTGCAGGTCGTGGGTTTGCGGTAGCCGGTGGTGTAGCATCAGCAGTAGTAGATCTTGTGAACCAGAATCATCCGGAGATGGAGATAAAAACAGCCAGAGCAGAAGGACTGAGTGAGTGTCGAAAATTGATGGCAAAAGCAAAGGCCGGAATGTACAAAGGTTATTTGTTGGAGGGAATGGCTTGTCCGGGAGGCTGTGTGGCAGGAGCCGGAACAATCCTATCTGTGGAGCAGGCTCAGAAGAATGTAAGTACCTATCAAAAAATTGCACCTGTTGCATCTGCCACAGAAAGTGCGTATAAGGATATTTCAGAGTCTCTTGACTAATGTTATAACCATTATTAATGGCAAATATTGTTATTGTAGATGAATATGCCGGGGTGTAAAGTGCCCCGGCATATTTTTTCCAGGTGTGCATAGTAATAAATTTAATTTATCCATTTTTTGCGGAAATCAGATGCACTGATTCCCTCTGATTTTTTAAATTGTTTGTTGAAATAACTGGCATCATAAAAACCACATTCTAAGGCAATTTCTTCTAAGGTATAAGGAGAAAAGCGAAGTAGTTTTTTTGCCAGGGTAATTCTTTTGGTAATAACGTAATGATTCAATGTGATACCGTACAGATTTTTAAATTCTCTGCATAAGTAATATTTGCTTATGAAAAACTTTTCTGCCAGTTCGTCCAAGGAAAATTTATCAGTATAATGTTCATCTAAATAATTGCGGATGCTTTCCAAATTTGCTTTATGAGGACTGGTTGATT
>SVFL01000115.1 GCA_015056885.1 Lachnospiraceae bacterium | reverse complement strand
ATTCTCCGTCAGAATTACATCAAACTGTGCAGGATCCTTAACAAGCTGCATTGCACAGTTGTCAACCAGCATATGCTCCAAAGTTACCTCCGGATAATCCTGTGAAACTTCCTCAACAACCTTTCTCCAAAGTCTGGAGGAATCCAGTACATTCGCCTTATCTACGCTTGTCACCTTCTTGCCGCGCTTCATGGCAATATCAAATCCTTTGATGGCAATGCGACGAATCTCATTCTCGTCATATGTAAGAGTGTCAATCGCCTTGAGGACACCATTCTCCTCAACAGTCTTACGCTCACCAAAATACAGACCACCGGTAAGCTCTCTCATAATCATCATATCAAAGCCCTTGGAACTAATCTCTTCCTTCAAAGGACAAGCTCCTGCCAGCTCCTCGTATAAAACAGCAGGACGAAGGTTTGCAAACAGATTCAACGCCTTTCTGATTGCCAGAAGTCCTGCCTCGGGACGCAGATTGGGAGGAAGCTTATACCAGGGAGAAGTAGTCGTATCGCCGCCAATGGAGCCCATCAGCACAGCATCAGCTGCCTTCGCCGTTGCAATTGCCTCATCTGTCAAAGGAACACCATGTACATCAATTGATGCACCACCCATCAAAATATCGGTGAAGTTCATCTTGTGTCCGTAAACCTCTGCAACCTTGTTAAGTACCTTTTTTGCCTCTGTCACAATCTCCGGGCCGATTCCGTCGCCGGGAATGCAGGTAATGTTCAATTCCATAACCTAATAACCTCCTGATATCCTACCGGATAAATTTATTTCAGCTTTTACGATTTAACGCATTAAAAATACGCATGGGTAAAAAGCACCTCATAATATAATAACTTATCTATTGGCAAATTTCAACCAATTCGAGCAAAATCCAATAGATTTTGCTCAAAATTCTATCTAAAAACAAAAAACAGCCCCCGAAGGGACTGCTTTGTACTCACTTTATTCAGGCTTCTCAACACTGCTGATAGCCGCCTTATCCATAGGGATACGACAATTCTTGTTGTTACCGAACTCAACAATTACTGTATCATCACTGATATCAAGAACAATACCATAGAAACCGGATGTAGTCTTTACCACATCACCACACTCCAAAGACGCAATCATTGCCGCAACTCTCTTCTGCTCCTTTTTCTGAGGACGCATCAAAAAGAAATACATTGCACCAAAAATCAGCACATAAAAGATAACCATTGCACCCATACCCATAGAATTACCTGCAGCAGCAGCGTCTGCTTCAGTCATAGCTGTCAATAAAATATTCATTACTCCTCCATTCCGACGATTCACGCCACAAAAACTTAGCAACCATTCCATCGTTGCTTTGCACTCAGACCATTATACTAGCGGTGTTGCCATATTGTCAAGCTTGCGCTTTTTGTATGCTGCAAATTCTCCGGCATCCAAAGCATCTCTGATTTCCTCCATCATCGTATTATAAAAATACAGATTATGAAGCACACACAAACGCATACCCAACATCTCTTTCGCCTTCAACAGATGACGGATATAAGCTCTGGAGTATCTGCTACAGGCAGGACATCCGCACCCCTCCTCAATCGGTCGCATATCCGTCTCATATTTTGCATTAAACAAATTAATCTTGCCGTGATTGGTATACAGATGACCATGTCTGCCGTTTCGTGTAGGATATACACAGTCAAAGAAATCCACACCTCGCTCCACAGCTTCCAAAATATTTGCCGGAGTTCCCACGCCCATAAGATACGTAGGCTTCTCCTTAGGCAAATGCGGCACTACCTGCTCCAAAATATGATACATCTCTTCATGGCTCTCGCCCACTGCCAGACCGCCCACCGCATAACCATCCATGTTCATCTCGGCAATCTGCTTGGCATGCTCTATACGAATATCATCAAAAATAGCCCCCTGATTGATACCAAAAAGAAGCTGATTTGGATTGATGGTATCCTCCAGACTATTCAGACGATTCATCTCCACTCGACAACGTTCCAGCCAACGGGTTGTTCGCTCCACGGAATTCTGCACATATTTTCTATCCGCCTTACTGGGTGCACACTCATCAAAAGCCATGGCAATGGTAGAACCCAAATTGGACTGAATCTGCATACTTTCCTCAGGTCCCATAAAAATCTTCCGGCCATCTATATGAGAGTTAAAATAAACGCCCTCCTCCTTAATCTTGCGCAGTCCTGCAAGGGAAAATACCTGAAATCCGCCGGAATCCGTCAAAATCGGCTTGTCCCAGGACATAAACTTATGAAGACCGCCCATCTGGCGAATCAGCTGGTCTCCGGGACGCACATGCAGATGATAGGTGTTTGACAACTCCACCTGCGTCTTAATCTGCTCCAAATCTGAGGTAGCAACTGCACCTTTAATGGCTGCCACAGTTCCTACATTCATAAAAACCGGTGTCTGAATGGTGCCGTGTACCGTCTCAAATTCCGCACGTTTAGCACAACCTTCTGTTTTCAAAACACGATATTTTGCCTGAAATTTATCCATACTAACAAAACCTCTATTCTAATCTTTCCCAAAATTCTTCCAGAGTAATCCCCTGCTCAGTAATTACCGTAGCAGCTTCCACTCCCACATACCGGAAATGCCAAGGCTCATACTCAATGCCCGTCACATATTCCTTGCCCTCGGGATATCGAAGTATAAATCCATACCGATAACTGTTTGCCGCAAGCCATTTGCCGGCCTCCGTATCACCAAAGCCTGCATCCAGAGACTTATAGGTATCGCACACAATATCAAGTGCAAGACCGATTTCATGTTCACTGTTGCCGGGCACCGTTACCGCCTGACTCGCCAACTGATACGCCTCCATATAAGACATTCCTCGAGCCATATAACGTTTGATTTTACGCTCAAAAAGCATCACCTGACGGTCGGGACTTCTGTACGGAGAACACACTGTCAGTTTCACTCCATCATCCTTCGCCGCCTGCAGCATAGCGCGCAATTCCTCAATAATACGCTCATCACACTGCATCTGTCCGGCAATAGTTCCCAATGTAAAAGTATAATCATCCGGAATGGAATGCTGCTTGTTAATCAGCACCAGCCGCCAGTCACTCTTATCAAAAACAGGAGTCTTATCAACTGAAGCTACAGCCGACCCCGACGAAACATCCTCTACCTTTGGCTCCAAATTCTCAAGGCTCTCCAAAATCTCCGAAGCATCATAAACATCCATGCCATCCATGCCATGAGGATTCTCATCAACAGCAATTTCATATTCCAGCAATACATCCTCATCGCTTAAAAGCTCCATATCCTCCGGGGTAAGTTCGGTCTCCGGCGCCAGCTCCACATCGCTGTCCACTCCCGTAAGACTACGCTCCCTTGCATCCCCTCCGTCCGTGATAAAAAGCGGAAAAGAAAAACTACTGTACACCACAAAAAAACTTAACATCAATGCCATCATCGCCAAGCGCTTTCCATTCTCCCGCGTAGACTTTATTACATGAAAAAAGAACATGCTAACCGCCAAGGGTACCATGACCAGAATCAAACATATTCTATTGCGTCTACCAAAGCGCAACAACGCTTTTTTCACACGTTCTTCCAAAGTAATCTTCATATTTTATCTTCCGAAAAGCTTTTTGTGTACAGTTATATAGAATATCATAACATAAGTTTGTTGAAAAGACACTAATTTTCTTTTTTCCTAGTAATAAATAATCTTATTGAATACCAAAAACGTAGCAATCCACAAAAGACTGCTACGTTTTATTAACACGAATTAGCCGGAATAAGGAAGCATTTCAAAATATTCATACTCAGAAATTCCGTCGATATTATGAATCCAAGGCTCTTCCTCATCCACAGTGTACTGAATATATCCTGTTTCTTCGGTACCCACAACTACAAAAAACACCGTATCTCCATAAACACCAGTAACCTTAATAGAATTACCTGCAGTAAGTACACTTCCACCATTTTCAAGAACGGCCGGCAAATCCTTAATAAGCTTCAATTCTGCGTCACTATCTATTTTGTAAATCTCCGATTTATCTGTTAACTTGCCATTAGCATCCAAACTGTAACCACATGCACCATAATAGGTTCCAAGAACATCCAAGCGTTCTGAAACCATCAAAGTCTTCATGGTAGAAATTTCTCCTTCTAAAGCACCACTCAACTCATCACACTTTACAAGCTGGCCGGCTGTTACGTCATAAACAAAAAGAACAAAGTCATTGGACATGTAATCACAAGTTACAAAAACAAAACTTTTTCCTTCGGCATTCTTCGCTACATAAATACTTGCAACACTCCCAAATTCACCAATTACTTCCTGCACATCTCCGGATACAATAGTCACCGTCTGGGTAACATCATTTCCGGAATTCTCAGCTTTTACAGACACAATGGAAGTTTCCCCCAACACAGCAGAAAAATCGCTGTTCACCTCTACTGCAATAAATTCCGTTTTCTGCTGAAATTCTGCACTACTCTCTGCCGCACTGCTTCCCACTGAAACACTACTTTCCGCCTGTCCATCCGTCTTGGTTCCACAACCACCAATCAAAAGCACTACAGAAAGTGCCATCAGTGCCATTACTTTTTTGTTTTTCATACTGCTCGTATAATCCAATTATCTTAGATGGTAATTGGATTTTTCCTTTCTCCCAGTTATTACTGGGTATTTCAATCCATCTCTGATATAGTTTTGAAAGGCACTGTGGATCTGTTTTTCA
>SVFL01000029.1 GCA_015056885.1 Lachnospiraceae bacterium | reverse complement strand
GGGAGAAAGAACTATTACCTGATTGACACTAGGACAATTATATCATGGGCTTAACTAAGCCTATTGAACAAAATAAATTAAGTTATCAAGGTACATTTATGTATCTAAAAAATATTATACGAGGGGGGAGAGATTTTGAAAATACTCTTGAGGGGAGTATGTAAATAGGGTTTGTTTTGTGAAAATTACACTATAAATAGTGAAGGATATGACGGAAGACTATTGATATTTAAAAAAGGGAAATGTATACTATAAATATTAAAAGGCGTGATTGTAGATTTTAGGTATGCAGAAATTAATAGTTACTACTAAGGGCAAAGGAGTGCCGGGTGAGGTAGTGGAAGGAGCAGTACAGATGAAGAAAATGGTACAACAAGAGAAAAGGAGACAGTCGGTAAGGCGGCAGTTAGGTAAACGGGTATGGGGTTTGGTTTTATGTGTGGCTCTGGTTGTAGGAATGATACCGGTGTTTCCTATGGAGAAGGTGGAAGCGTCCACGGTTTTAACCCAGGCGGACATGACTGCCAGAGTTAAGGAATTAGCTGTGAAGTTGGGATGTAATGAGGATTTATCTACAGGCCATGGCGGTATGTATTTTACTGTAAACGGAGAGCCATGTACAGACTCTGGGGATTCCACTAGATGTGGTGTTTCAAATATTGTTACTGGAGAAGGGGGGGACTGGTTTAAAAATACTTTTGGATATACTCTAAATAGCGGCTATCAGTTGCCACAACATTTTGCACCTAATTCAGGGTATATGACACGGGGATGTAGTTGTGTTGGTTTTGCATGTTTTGCATTATGGTATGTGGGTAAGAATTCTATATCTGATAGTTTGTTGGGGGATGCTAACATTGTAAAAATTGAACAAGCGAAGCCGTTCAATGAAGCGAATTTAAGGGCGTGTAACTTGCAAATTGGAGATATCGTATGCTGTAAAAATGTTGATGATACATGGCATTCAGCAATGTTTTTAGGGTATGAGGAAAATGGATTAAAGGTCTTAGATTGCAATTGGGATTTAAAATGTGGTGTAAGTATACATGTGTGGAGTTATACCTATAGTCGTTATGCTGGATTAAATTTTGCTGCAACGCGTCTTGCCAATTATCAGCCGGATGCATCGGTTCCCGAGATTTCCAATATTAGGGTAAAGGATGCAGACTCTACCGGTTTTACAGTAACCTGTACCGTAACAGATGATGAAGGCGTTGGTGCAGTATATTTTCCTGTGTGGACAGAGGCAAATGGTCAAGATGATCTTGCCAGTATATGGCCTACTGGAACCGCAGAGGGTAACAATGTTTATTCTTATCGAGTCAATGTGGCAGACCATAATAATGAGTATGGTGTATATGTGATTCATGTATATGCTCGAGATACATATGGTGCTCAGGCGGAACCGAGTATTGCCACATATGACAATACTATGAATAATCCGAATAGAGACACTACGCCACCTTCAATTACTAATGTCGTGGTAACGGATCTTGACGCAACGGGATATACGGTAACAGCTACTGCAACAGATGATGTGGGAATTAGTATGATACGTTTTCCTACAAGGCGAGCTGACCAAGGTGATACGGATTGGATTTGGTATGATGGTAGCCTAAACGAGGATGGGTCTTATTCAAAGAGAGTAAGTATAAGTGAATTTGACAATGTAGGCGGTACATATTATACACACATTTATGCTTATGATGCAGTAGGTAATACAGCTTCTGTTTGGTCTGTTGAACCATATGTAGATACGATTCCACCAGTTATTTCAGATGCAAAGATAACAAGTGTTGATGGTGGTGGATATACGGTTGAGTGTACAGTAACAGATAATATAGGAGTAGACAGAGTACAATTCCCTACATGGACAGAGCATAATAATCAGGATGACTTACTGTCAGATTGGAATGAAAATCCAACGGCATCCGGTACTGCAAATGGAAATGTGTATACGTTTCGGGTAAAGGATATAGATCATAATTTTGAACGTGGTTTGTATACAACTCATATATATGCGTTTGATACGGCAGGTAATTATATCATAAAGGGGCTTACTTGTGATCTTCAAAACCAAAGCGTTGCAGTTGTAGAAGAAACGCATGATGGCCATACTTATCAGTTTATAGATGATAGGATGACTTGGTACGAGGCCAAAGAAGCGTGCGAGGCTTTGGGCGGTCACTTAGTAACGATAACCTCTGCAGAGGAACAACAAGCAATTGAAAGTATGCTTCCGACAGAATCAACAAGTTATGGATATTTTATTGGTGGATTAACAGAGAATAGTGTGTCAAAATGGGTGACAGGAGAGAACTTTGACTATACAAACTGGTATTCAGGGGAACCGAATGGTGGAAATGAAACAACTGTAGAGGATGTGTATCAGATATACTCTCGATTCTATTCGGATGAGTTTGTAGGTAAATGGAATGATGTTGCATCAGATGCTTCCGGTATGGGCTACATCTGCGAATTCGAACCCATAGAAATCACCGCCATCACTCTCTCCGAGTCTGAAACGGAAGTTGGTTTTGGCCAGACCAAAACTCTCGAGGCAACTGTAACACCTGAGGGCTACCACCCTCCCATCACTTGGATTTCTGCCAACCCTTCTATCGCAACCGTTTCTGACGGTGTGATTACCGGTGTGGCAGCAGGCACCACCACAATCACTGCAGAGTGTGGTGGCAAGACCGCTACCTGTAAGGTAACAGTAGTAAAGCCCTTTGAGAGCATTACCCTTAATTTAGCAGATAAAACCTTATTTAAAAATGAAACCTGTACTTTGGAAGTAAGTTTCACTCCGGCAGATGCCAATGCTAGCAAGGAGCTACTATGGACCAGTGCCAATCCTCAGGTTGCGACAGTTGATGAGAATGGTGTTGTAACCGCTGTGGGTACAGGCAGTACCACGATAACCGCGGCTTTGAAGCAGAATCCTCAGGTTTCGGCAACCTGCACTGTTCAAGTAACCAGTTATGTAGTGACCTTTGATACGAAGGGTGGCAGCAGTATTGCTCCTCAGGAGTATGGCAGGGATAATATTCTTGAAGTCGAGGCGCCCACCAAATCCGGCTATGCTTTCACCGGATGGTACAAGGATGCAGAATGTACCATTTCTTGGGATATGGAGAATGATGTGGTAAATGGCAACATCACTCTGTATGCAGGCTGGATGGAGTATCATGAGGGCCTTTGGATTGTGGAGATTCCGGCGCAGAAGTACACCGGAAGTGCTATCAAGCCCCAAGTTGAAGTTTATCATTATGCAACAAAGTTGACAGAGGGTACAGATTATAAAGTTTCTTATAAGAATAACAAGAATGCCGGAGACAAGAGCAGCGTCAAGGCGCCTACCGTCACGGTAAGCGGTAAGGGCAACTACACCGGCAAGGAAACGGCTACTTTTACCATTTCTCCCAAGAACCTTGCGGATGCAGAGGTAGAAGCAGACAATGTTTCCCTTGCAACCAACGGAAAAGTTCAGAAGCCTATTCCTGTGGTGAGCTGGAAGGGCAAGAAGCTTAAGAAGGACAAGGATTTTACCGTGGAATATCCTGACACCGGAGCAGGAGCGTACCAGAATGATGGTGTGTATGCGGTTCGTATTGTGGGTAAAGGAAATTTCCATGGGGAGCGTACAGTTCAGTTCTATCTTACCGGCGGCAATGTGATGAGCAAGGCCAAGGTTTCCTCTATTCCGGCTCAGACCTACACCGGCAAAGAGATTACCCCGGAAGTGACGGTGAAATATGGTTCCGCGGTGCTGACCAAGGACGTTGATTATACCGTAAGTTACCGCAATAACGTAGTTGCAGGAACGGCAACCATGATTTTAAAAGGTATGGGCAGCTACAGCGGCGAAAAGAAGGTGACCTTTAAAATCAAGGGAACACCCCTTAGTCAGACAGAGGTGACCCTGATGCCGGAGTCCGTGGCGTATACAGGCAAGGCAATTGCAGTGCCCTATGAATTGAAGTTAAAGGATAATTCTTCCGTCATTTTGAGGGAGGGTTATGATTATACTGCAACTTACAAGAACAATACTAATGTAGGAACAGCAACCATTACTTTTGAGGGTATCAACGGATATTCCGGCAGCATCAAGAAAACTTTCCGGATTACCGGTTATGATATCAAAGCGGACAGCGCTAAGGCTGTAACGGTGAAATATTCTCCTTCCATTGGTTATATGAAGGGTGGCACTACCATGGAGCCCAAGGTAACCTGCTTTGGCAAAAACCTGAAAAAGAATGTGGATTATAAGCTGACCTATAAGAACAATAAAGAGGTTTACGATGGAAGTGATACCGCGAAAATGCCCACTGTGATTATATCAGGTAAGGGTAATTACAGTGGTAGTTTGGAGCTGAATTTCTATATCACGACCCAGGATATTAGTTTGCTAAATATGACCGCTCCTGACAAGGTATATCAGAGCAAGGCAGGAAAGTGCCTATCTATTCCCATAATTAAGGATGTAAATGGCAAGAAACTTGCCGCAGGCAAGGATTACGAGAAAAATGCAGTATATACCTACACTACAGATACTAAGCTGGCAGACGGCACTATCCGTAGCGCAGGCTCTGTGATTCAAGCCTCCGACATCCTTCCCGCAGGCACCTCCGTAACGGTAACCGCCAAGGGTATGGGCAATTACACCAGTGAAATCAGCTGTACTTACCGCATTGTACAAGCTGACATCACTAAGGCAAAGGGCAAGATTGCTGCACAGATTTATACCGGCAAGGCCATCGAGCCCGGCAAGTCTGACATTACCTTGACGGTGGGCAAGACCACTCTGGCTCCCACCGATTACGAAATAGTAAGTTACAGCAATAACGTTAAAAAGGGCACAGCAACAGTGGTTGTCAAAGGCGTGGGCAACTACGGCGGCACCAGGGAGATTAAGTTTAAGATTAAGTCCAAGGTGTTTAGCTGGTGGTGGAGATAAGATGTAACAGAATGGAATAAATAGGTTATGGGAGAGTCAGCAATGTGGCGGCATTGCTGGCTCTCTTTTATAATTCATAAAATTTAACCTCCCTTTTCGGAATTGTGTATTTACTAATCACTGTAAGTTTATCTGAAGTTTCTATAAGAAAAAACTTGGACAATAGAATCCCTTTTTGTGTAAAAAAGGATTCTATAAAGGCAATTATTTTGTATGGATACTGATTTGGCTCTAAAACGCCCCCACCCCCCTAAATTTGTATCAAAAAGGATTCTTAATCAGTATTTTCTTTCTATAGATACTTTTGAGCAGACAAATTATATTCCTATAGGAACATAATTACAAAAAAGGAGAATTTATTTTTGTATACATTGCATTTCCTTTATCGATATGTTACGATTTCTACATAGAATCCCTCTGGGAACGGAGGAAAATGAAGAGAAAAACCTTAAAAGACCTTACTTTAAAGGACAATTTCATGTTTGGTGCGGTAATGTCTATGGAGGACAATTGTCGGCGTTTTTTAGAGATGGTTTTGTCGTTCCCAATTGAGAGATTGGAAATCAGCAAGGAAAAGTGTATAATATACCATCCGGAATATAAAGGTGTACGGTTGGATATTTATGCCAAAGACGAGAATCATACACACTACAATGTAGAAATGCAGGCGGTAAATGTATATGCCCTTGGTAAAAGAACCAGATATTACCATAGCCAAATCGATATGGAATTGTTATTAAGTGGTGCAGATTATGCGGAGCTTCCTCAAACATTTGTAATTTTTATTTGTGATTTCGACCCCTTTGGCGAGGCAAAGTACTGTTATACCTTTGAAAGGCGGTGCATCGAATCGCCATCAATTCAAATGGGTGACGGATGTACAAGTATATTTTTGAGTACACAAGGGCAGAATCCGCAGGATGTATCAGCATCTTTGGTTAAATTTCTTGATTATGTACGAGCCGATTTAAGTGAAAGTCAGAAAGACTTTGAAGACGATTATGTAGAAATTCTTCAACAATCGGTACGGGATATCAAGGAAAGTCGAGGGATGGAGGAGCGTTTTATGCAGTGGGAGTTGTTACTTAGAGACGAACGTGTAGCAGGAAGAGCAGAAGGAAGAGCTCTTGCGATTATTGAACTTTTGGAAGAATTAGGTCAGGTTTCGGAGTCCCTTAAAAGTCGAGTTATGGAGGAATCGGATATTTCTGTATTAACCGGCTGGCTCAAGCTTGCAGCAAAGTGTGAATCCGTGGAATCTTTTATGCAAAATATGTAAAAGTATTTTATATCTTGGTATATGCTTTATTAAGTTGTATACTGTCTGGTATTTTCACAAATTTTTTATCTGCCGATTCCGGCAAAAGGAACCCCAAGTATTATTAAGAAGTTGAAAAACTATAATAAATAAATCAGAGGAATTCTATAAATATATCAAGACTATTTCCCCCTCACATCTTGAATTTGTCATACAATTTTGGTACACTTAAAGGTAGGAGTGGCAGTGTTTGGAGACGTATTTCACACGCCACAAGCGTATAATATAATGAAAAGGAGCAAGGTTATGAGTAAACAGGTTACATTTGATTATTCCAAGACAGGTTCTTTTATTTCTACAGAAGAGATTGGCTACATGAAGAAGCTGACTCTGGATGCCAAGGAGGTTCTGGTGTCCAAAAATGGTGCAGGTAATGATTTCCTGGGATGGATTGACCTTCCTGTGGATTATGACAAGGAGGAGTTTGCGCGTATCAAAGAGGCAGCGAAGAAGATTCAGAGCGATTCTGAGGTGCTGTTGGTAATTGGTATCGGTGGTTCTTATCTTGGTGCGAGAGCGGCTATCGAGTTCTTGAGCCACAGCTTCTACAATCAGGTAGATAAGAGCATCCGCAAGGCTCCTGAAATCTATTTCTGCGGTAATTCCATCAGTTCTACCTATTTGAAGCATCTGATGGATGTGGTTGGCGACAGAGATTTCTCCATCAATATGATTTCTAAGTCCGGTACCACTACCGAGCCTGCAATCGCTTTCCGTGTATTTAAGGCTAAATTGGAAGAGAAGTACGGCAAGGAAGGCGCTGCTAAGAGAATTTATGCAACGACCGATAAGGCTAGAGGAAGTCTTAAGAATCTGGCTACCGAGGAAGGTTATGAGACCTTCGTGGTGCCTGATGATGTAGGCGGACGTTTCTCTGTTCTGACTGCTGTAGGTCTTCTGCCCATCGCTGTAAGCGGCGCAGATATCGACAAGCTGATGGAGGGTGCTGCCAGCGGACGTAAGCGTGCTATTGAGAATGATTTTGAGAATAACGATGCATTGCAGTATGCTGCACTTCGTAATATTTTGCTGCGCAAGGGCAAGAGCGTGGAAATCCTGGCGAACTACGAGCCTGCTTTACACTATGTAAGTGAGTGGTGGAAACAGCTTTACGGTGAGAGTGAGGGTAAGGACCAGAAGGGTATCTTCCCTGCAAGCGTTGACCTTACCACCGATTTGCACTCCATGGGTCAGTTCATTCAGGATGGTGCAAGAATCATGTTTGAGACTGTTCTGAATGTAGAGACTTCTCGCGAGGAGATTATCATTGGTGAGGAGCCTGTGGATTTGGATGGTTTGAATTATCTGGCAGGCAAGTCCGTTGATTTTGTCAATAAGAGTGCCATGAATGGTACCATTTTGGCTCATACAGACGGTCAGGTGCCCAACTTTGTAGTAAATATCCCTGAGGTGAATGAGTTCTACCTTGGTGAGTTGTTCTATTTCTTCGAGTTTGCATGTGGCGTCAGTGGTTATCTGTTGGGTGTAAATCCTTTTGACCAGCCAGGCGTTGAGAGCTATAAGAAGAATATGTTTGCTCTTCTGGGCAAGCCCGGTTTCGAGGCACAGCGTGAGGAGCTTATGAAGAGACTGTAAGGGAGTCTTTTCGTATAGAAAGTGAGAAGAGGAATTTGGAAGCAATTCCCGAATATGGGAATGAAACAGACCTGCGGAAGTTATCTTCCGCAGGCCTTTTACGAGGGGAGAATATTAGATGTACGAATGTCCGAATTGTGCCGCGAACTTAAAGTTTGATATCAAGGCACAGATGTTATTTTGTGATCATTGTGAGACCCTGATGGATCCGCAAAGTGTTGTAAAGGAGCAGGATGCGGAGGTAAGTCCGTATTTTGAGACAACTGTTTATTTGTGTCCTCAGTGTGGAGGACAGATTTTATGTGACGACCAGACAATGGCTACTTTTTGCTGTTATTGTGGTTCGTCTACTGTTTTGACCAGTCGTATCCGTCAGCAAAAGAGGCCGAAATACATTATCCCTTTCCAGAAAACGAAGGAGAATTGCAGAGAATCCTATCGGGAAATGGTAAAGGGAGCTTTTTGGGCGCCCAAGGAATTTAAGGATGCCAATGCCTTAGATCGTTTTCGGGCCATTTATATGCCTTATTGGCTCTGCAAAGCAGAGGCGGATGAGGATATTGAATTTACCGGAGTAAACATTACGCAGAGGGGCGATTATCGCTGTACTCACACCACGGAATATGCATCCCATGTGAAATCCAGCATAGAAGGTATGATGTATGACGCATCCTCAGCATTTCCGGACCAGTTAAGTTCGCAGATTGAGCCTTTTTTCCTTAGTGACAGAAAACCCTTTACGGAATCTTATCTCAGTGGCTTTTATGCAGACAGTAATGATGTGGACGCAAGGGATTATAATCAGATTTGTCAGAATCTTGCGGTAGATTATTGCGCTCAGGAATTCCGTTCTCAGTTTCCCCGCCATTCTATCGGTAATATTGGAGAGGGGATATCTCTTACAGATGCTTTGGATGTACATGAGGTAAAGCAGGATTTGGCAATGTTTCCGGTGTGGTTTTTGTCTTATCGTAAGAAGGACAAGGTGGCATATGGTGTGATGAACGGGCAGACAGGAAAGGTTGCCCTGGAATTGCCCATTGATGTTAAGAAATTTATAGGGGTTTCCTTGTTGGTGTCTCTTCCTATTATTTTTCTCTTGAACTTGTTTTTTGTTATCAAACCAAATTTTTTGCTGGGAATTATGATTGTTTTGGCTTCTGTTCTGGGCTTTCTGATTCAGGAGAGAAATTCTTTGGTTTTGGAGAAAATGTTCTATGAAGATTTTCAGATGGTTATGAAGGATAGGGAGGCTGAAATACAGGAAGAGAAAAAACGCCGGGATTTTTGGGGTAGAAATCTGTTTCCCACATTATATTTTGGTTTCTTAGCTTTATTAGGGATAAGGTCGAGTATAGATCTTACTGCATGGATCAGGCCATCCTACATATTGATTGCCGTAGAAGTGGCTTTTTTGTATTTCCTGTATAAGCGTATCAAAAAAGCGTACCGTCTGAAAGACGTGTCCTTTTACCATGAAGAAACATACAAAGCCGAATGGAATAAAATGCTTCGATATTTTATAAAGCCTATTGCTATTATTGTGATGGCCATGGTGGTATTGTTTATTAATCCGGTAAGTGACATCATCTATTATTCAGCGGTTGTTATTGGCATGGGTATCATGCTGTGGACCATGTTAGACTTAATCAATATTCAGAATAAGCTGCTTATGCGTCCGTTACCACAATTTAATACCAGAGGAGGAGACGAAGATGCGTACAAGATGTTGTAATACAGTCAGAATGCTTCTGGCAGTTATGGTTCTTATGTTTCTCCCCGGTATAACCTGCAAGGCAGAAGTGGTTTATACGAATCCGGAATCCGGATATGCTGTGGTAGTGGAAGATGAATGTAAACTTCTTCGGGATGCGGAAAAGGAGCAGATGATTGATATTATGGAGGAAATCTCTGCTTATGGCAATGTCGCTTTTGTCAGCGCCATGGGTGGTTCCAAGAGCATACATACAGAGAAGTTATCAAGAAGCCGATATTTGGAATATTTTGGTAATACCAATGGAACGCTTTTCTTTATAGATATGAATTCACGATATCTGTATGTCTATGCTCACGAAGACATGTATGACGTAATCACCAGTAATTACGCAAATACGATTACAGATAATGTATATCGGTCAGCAAAAAAGGGGGCATATGGCGAATGTGCCATAGACGCGTACTCCCAGATATTGTCGTTACTTCAGGGACAGTCAATTAGTCAGCCTATGAAGTATATCTCCAATACATTGCTAGGGCTTGCTATTGGCCTGTTACTGACTTTTCTGTGGGTGCTTAGGTGGTATGGCAGGCATGCCGCAGAGCAGGAAGACAAGATGAATATGGTTATGGCAGATGTGAAATTCATCGGTACTTATGTGGTAGATGATAGAACCACAGAAACCTATTATCCTCAGGGGAACCATAATCGTACCATGGGAAGCGGCAGTTCTGATTTTGGAGGCTTTGACAGCGGAGGAAGCTTTGGCGGCGGAGGTTTCGGTGGCGGCGATTCCGGTTCCGGTGGCGGTGGAGGCCATTCCTTCTAAATCCAAAAGGGATGAAGTAATTATCTGTATCAAGAGTAAAAATTTGCACGAACAGTTGAGTTCGTACAAAAAAGAAAGGATCAGCTATGAAGATTGTATTATTAGAGAGAAACAGTGCCGGTACAGATGTACCTGTAGATTGTTTTAGTGAACTGGGTGAAGTAACAATTTACCCCAATACAGTTACTGCAGAAGAAGTGGCAGAGCGCGTAAAGGATGCGGACGTTATTGTCTGCAATAAAGCTCCCATGCGAGAGGAGTCCTTGAAGGATGCTCCCAATGTGAAGCTGATTTGTGAGCTGGCTACCGGTTTTGATAATTGCGATTTGAATTATTGCAAGTCCAGAGGTATTCAGGTGCGTAATGTGGTGGATTATTCTACAAGTATGGTGGCGCAGCATACCTTTACGCTGGCGTTGGCTTTGTCCCAGAAGCTGCCCTATTATGACAACTATGTCAAGTCCGGTGCCTATGGTGCGCAGGACAGATTCTCCAATTTTGACCGTCAATTCTTTGAGTTGGAGGGCAAAACATGGGGTATCATCGGCATGGGCAATATCGGACGTCGTGTGGCACAGCTTGCTACTGCCTTCGGTTGTAAAGTGATTTTTCATTCTGTTACCGGCAAGAGCACTTGTACGGAATATCCTCAGGTGGACAAAGATACTTTACTTGCAGAGAGTGATTTTCTGTCATTGCATTGTCCTTTGAGTGATTTGACCCGTAATTTTATTGATAGGGAAGCTCTTCGCAAGATGAAAAAGTCTGCTATTCTCATCAATGTGGCTCGAGGGCCTGTGGTGAATAACACGGATTTGTATGAGGCATTGATGGCTGATGAGATTCAGGCAGCAGGTCTGGATGTAATAGAGAAGGAGCCTATCACTCCGGATAATCCTCTGGGTAAGATTATGGATAGTAATAAGTTGATTATCACACCTCACCTGGCTTGGGCCAGTGTGGAGTCCCGTACCCGTTGCGTGCAAGGTGTATTTGAAAACATTCGTACCTTTATGCAGGGTATTGACAGAAACGTTGTGAATCCTTGACAAAATGAGCAATTCATTGTAAGGTAGTAGTGTTTTGGGTGAGCATCCAAACAGGGTTCCCCGACAGAAAGAGGATTCATAATCATGGATAAGATAAAAGAACTTTGGAAAAAGTATGAAGAAATTATTGCCTATCTCATTGTAGGTGGTATGACAACCGTGGTATCCTGGGCTGCCAAGTTTATTGCCAATTACTTTTTATTTGGCAATACCATGTATCCTACTCCCTTTGAGAATGGGGTACTGAGTATTATCAACTGGACGGCAGGTGTAATTTTTGCTTACTTCACCAATCGAAAATTTGTATTTAAGAGCAAAGAGCCTATGCTTAAGGAGATTCCTAAGTTTGTGCTTTCCAGAGTATTTACTTTGATTCTGGATATTGTGGTAATGCAGGTTCTCAATGTATGGTTGAAGGTGGACCTGATTATTGCAACAGTGATTTCTGCAGTGTTGGTAATCGTGGGCAATTATGTATTCAGTAAGCTTTTTGTATTTAACGACAAGAATAAGTCAAAAGAATAACAACAAAGGGGACAGGCGCTAACCTGTCCCCCCTCTACCATTCTATATCAACCTTTAAAAAGGTGATATCATCACCGGTTTTCCGGTATTTTACAAATCTGTTTTTTTCGTATCTGTATTTCGGATAAGTTTCCAGTTCTATTTCAAATTTCTTAAAAGGATATCTGCTAAAATAATCTGTTATATTGTTTTTGGCGGAATAGGCAATAATCATTGCGGAAAGAGACCTTATCAGGCGGTCAGTTTCACTGCATTTTATGCTTCCGTGGTATGCATTGCAAAGGCCTTGCGAATCAAGAGAATAATCTTTTCTTTCTTTTTTACAAATTATGTTGTGAACATGGTCAGGGACAAGGTAACCCTTTATTGTTCCGTGAGTATGTTCCCAGTATTTTTGGTAAATAATTTCTGTCAGAGACATTGTGGTCTCTTCGATATCTTTATATATCGTCTCAAACAACATAAAACACCTCCAAATACAACAATAACATACTAGCTTAAATATATCACAAATATTTATTGATTTGCGTCCATTTTAGAAACTTCAAAATAATTATCTTATATAAACTATAGGTATGGGTAAAGTAGAGAAGATAAATCAAAAACAACAACCCCTCATTGGGAAGAATATAGAGAGACTCCGCAAAGAGTGTAATTTGAGGAATGTGGATGTGGTTACAAGACTTCAGCTGAAAGGGATAGAAGTCAGTACCAGCACACTCAGCAAGGTTGAGCGAGGGTATAGTAACCCGACCGTAAAAATGCTGATTGCCTTGACAGACATATTCCAGTGTGATTTTAATGCATTTTTTCAGAATACAGAGGTAGAAGAGTAAAGACCTATTGCTGACAGATATCAGACAATAGGTCTTTTTGTTTCGTAGCGGATATTCCTAGTTAAATATAAGCAACCATGTCTTCCACCAGCTTAGCAGAGTGTTCTGCAGCTGCTTTTTCAAACTTAGGGTAGTCCATTTCAGCACTTCCGTCTGCCTTGTCGGAAATCGCACGGATAATAACGAAAGGAATTTTGTTCAGGTATGCACCATGAGCGATGGAAGCGCCTTCCATCTCAGCACAGTCCCCATGAAAAACATTGATTAAGGTTTCTTTGACTTCGTTGTCAGAAATAAACTGATCACCGCTGACTACGCGGCCGAAGAGTGCCTTGATATCGCTGCAAACCCGTGCACAGGAGGATCTTGCAAGTTCCATCATGCGTGCATCCGCAGGGAACTCCAGACGTCCCATCTGAGGTACTTCGCCCAGTTGATAGCCAAAAATTCTCACATCCATGTCATGATGCAGTGCATCTTGGGAAATCAGGATATCGCCGATGTCCAGCTTGGCATTCAGGGAGCCTGCTACACCTGTATTGATAATGTGAGTTACCTGGAAAACATCCGCCATAATCTGTACGCACAGAGCAGCATTTACCTTGCCGATACCGCAACGTACAACGACTACGGAAGCTCCGTTCAAGGTACCTTCATGGAACTCCATGCCGGCTTTTTTGGTGATAGTTACGTCTGTAAGCTTGGATTTGAGGGTATCTACCTCCAAGTCCATTGCGCCGATAATTCCGATTTTACTCATTCCGCTATTCTCCATTTCGTCTTATTTATACTCCTGTTGATTCATTGGGGTAATTGAGTCGGTCAGGACCAATACCATAAAGTACATTATCCAGATATTTCTTGGCCAGATATTTAGCCATGTTCAGGTTCATATCCAGATAATTACCACAGTCCCTGGCGGACGCGCCGGGCACCTCACCCTCAAAATCTCTTATAAATTCGTACATCTCAACCATTAGAGGCACAATATCGGAAGAACTGTAATCACCGGCCAAAAGAAGATAAAAACCGGTGCGACAGCCCATAGGACCGAAATAAATAGTCTTATCTGCATAGGTGGCATGATTGCGCAAAAAAGTTGCTGCCAGATGCTCGATGGTATGAATCTCGGCGGTATTCATCACAGGTTCTTCATTGGGGCTGGTCATGCGCAAGTCAAAGGTAGTGATAACCTCTGTGCCAACCTTGTCCTGTCTGGATACATACACACCGGGCTGCAATTTTATATGATCAATGGTAAAACTTGCAATCTTATCCATAAAAACCTCCGTAATAATCAAACTAAATCAAGTGTAACATTTTGGGCAAGGGGTTACAAGGGTAATTTACAAGATTTTATTGGTTATTAGTCAAAAAAAGAGATAAAAGAAATCCCCCGGAGATTTCTTCTCCGAGGGAAAGTGTCTAGAGTTTAGCTTCTTTTTGGAGCCAGTCCAAGGCTTCTTGAACGGTTGCGAAGTGACCTTCTAAAATACCGGTATTAGAGCGTTCTGTATTTTTCTTGGCTTGAACCTTCAACATAACGGAATATCCTTCTGCAAAACCGATGGCTTTACAGCCGGCAGCTACGAATTTCTGAGTCATTGTAACCAGCTCGCCGCCTTCTGCAGGAGTTACGGGGTCCATACCGGAACAGTCGGCAATGTAGGCCCAGCCGGATTTCCAACTTGCGGCTTCTGCCAGAACCGTGTTGGTAAGCCATTTAATCTCGTCTACATTGGTTTTGCCTTTGCCTGCAGAGAGAACAATTTTTCTTCCGGGAATGGTTTCTACTGTTTGAGCACCGTTTTTCTTAGCCATAAGCATATTCTCCTTTACATATAAAATTAAGTCTGTAATTTGCATAAATGAAGCAATCAGAAAACTTCAAAGACACAGAAAAGTTATAAGTATATATTAAAGGAAAATGGGTATATTGTCAATAAATATATCAAATTGAATAGACAATTATTACCAGATAGGGGTTTCTAGGTCAAAATTGAAATCGCTGTCAAATTCTTCCTCCAAAGTAAGGGATTCCTGACGTTCCTCGAAGGCTTTTTCCTGAATTTCCTGTAATTGTTCCTTAATGTCCTGTTCCCGGGCATCTTCTTCGTCGGATTGATTTTCTTCAGAAGATTCTTCTTGGTTCTCCTCTGAACTCGAGGATTGTTGTTCTAACTGTTCAATCAGCTTTTCTATTTCTTCTTTCAGTTTCTCTGCGGTCTTGTTGTGTCCGTCGCCCGCTTCGGTGGCGCAGCCATCCTCTAACAAAACATCGCGGGCAGCATTTAAAGTCAGAAGAGAATTCTCAACATTCTCCGGTGCCGCAAAATTCTCACCCAGGCTGTATACCATGGCGAGTGCCAGATTAATGCGGATGGAACATTCTTTATCCTTGGGGGGATTGGCATAGAGCGCCTTCTCATAACTGGAGATGGCGCTGTCATAGTCTCCTTTATTGTAATAACTGTTGCCGGCGTTGTAGAGGTGGATATATCTTGTAAACAACACGCAACAGATGATGATTAAGAGCAGGTATATACCGGCGCAAATAGCTTTTTTCATCATGCAACAGGTCCTTTTCTAATTTTACTTTTAAAGTTTTACTTTTCTTTTATAGTAGACAAAATCGATTGCCAGTAACAAAAGCAGAGGCGGCAGAAGATAGAAATAGGTATCTGCATAGCCATCTGTGGAATCAGATGTTACAGAGGGGGCAGCCTGACGAATCTGCGACTGAATATGGGACAGAGTACGATCTATTTCGGATTGGGAAGTCATATGCACATAGTCAATGCCCATATCGGATGCAATACTTTTTAAATTCTTCTCGTCAATCTTGGAAAGGGCAGTCTGACGGGTGTAAAGATCGTCATAATAGTATAGTTCTTCGGGCTCTGATTCCTCATCGAAGTAAGAGTAAACCCGCATGCGTCCGCCTTCCTCGGTTCCATAGCCTAAAACAGCGCCGGAGTCTACTAAATTTTTCAGTTCCGGGATGGACCTTAACTTTTCCTTTTGAGTAATCTCGCCATCGCTAATGAAAAATACCACCTGGAAAAATTCGTCGTCTTCTTTCAGGGTTTTCGAAAGCTCCTGCAAAACATCATTTAGGGATGTGCCTTGCGCATGATAGTAGGTATGACCCTGTAGGGAATTGATTGCCTGCTGTACATTCGTGGTGTCGATGGTATAGGGGAGCAGGGTTTTTACGTCGTTACCGAAGGAAACTACCGAGAAGGACGACCCCGGAAGCTGCTCCATGATATATCCGCAATCTGCTTTCATGGCGTCAATTCGGCGGCCGTTGCCATTGTAATCCTCTGCCAGCATGCTGAGTGTGTTATCAATGACAAAGAGGACGTTTACATTGTTTTTCATAGTCGTTACTTCGCCGTTGGGTACCATAATTCTCAGATTAATGGCAAATAAGAGCAGTACCACCAATATTTGTCTGATATAATGGAATATTCCCTGCCGCTTCATAATCAGGAGAATCACACAAATGATTATCATAAGCCAGACAGGAATAATTGGATTTAAAATCATAATTTTACCTTTCTGCTGAATAGGAAATGTATGCTGATACAAATAAGGAGCCAGATAAACAGTGCTTCCGGCTTGTCAGTGACGATGGTTTTTACGTCTTCTGTGACAGAGGCGTCTGTGAGCCGGATGTCCTCTATTAATTCCTTGAATACTTTGGGGGAGGAAAATTCATAAAATTTGCCGCCGGTGCTGTTGATGGCGTTGCGAAAAACCTCTCTGTCCACAATATTCTCCGGGGTCACGGCGAAGACCTTCACATCATTTTTCTTGCAGAGAGCGGCAGCCTCTTCCACGGTAACAATAGGTTCACCCTCCAGTTCGTTATCTGTGGTAAAGATAATCAAACGGCTGCGCTCTTCATTTTCCTTTAAATCCGGAAAACTGTAGAGGCAGGATGCCAGACCGTCTCCGATAAGGGAACTTCCGCCGTTTTCGTTTATGGTACCTTCGAAACGGTAGTAGTATAGATCCCGCTGCTTATCATAGAGTGCTATATGGTCTAAGTAAAAAGTTGTTTTAAAGGAAGCTTCCAGTTTGTCCAGACTTTCCATAACATAGTCGTAATCGGTGGTCAGGGGAACCAAAAGCACCGATTGTCCAATGAAAATGGAAATTCCGAAACGCTCGCCGTTTAATTCCCGCACCACCTCTTTCAGCTCTTTGCAGATGTTCAGATTGATTTCATCGGAAGAGGTGGAAACATCCATGCAGATAAAAATATCACGATTGTGAACCTGTGGATGAATCTGGTCGATGCGGGCAGGTCGGGCCAGCATAATAACTGACAGCAGTAAGGCGAGCCACAATCCTACCAAAGCAAGGATGCTAAAACATTTATATTTTCTTTTCAGATGCTTGTATAGTTCTGTTTCCTCTAAAAAATCGGTGTTGGCAACTTTCTTACCGTCTCGGAAAGCATCTTTTCTTTTGAGTCCTACAAAAATCAAGATGATGATTGCAGGTATTCCCACATATAATGCAAGAGGAAATACTAATTCCATTCTCCAACTACCTTTCTGGCTTTGTTAATTGCCTCATATATATTACTGTTATTTTTCATGGCAAATTCCGGCACATAGCATTCTGCAATCAGTTCATAAAGTCTGGGTAAATTTGCTGCTTTAATCTCTGACAAGGTGTAGTTTTGCACCTTAATGCCAGTAGCCTCGAATACAAAATCACGAACAATTTTGCTGAGCTCCTGAAAGGCTTTTCGGTCGGAAAGCTTATTGGCAGAGCGTCTTTCGAAAAGTCCTACCAGAAGTGAATCATATTTATGTTTTAAGGAAGCAAGATTCTGAGGGGGCAGGGGCTGCGGCTTGGGTACAACCGGCTTAGGATTGGCTTTTTTCTGTTTTTGAGGCCAAAAAATAATCAATAATGCGCCCACAATTCCCGCTAAGAGAAACAAAAATAGCGGAAGATAAGAAAAATACTCCTGTAATTCAACGGTTATTTGCATATTTGTGCCTTTCTAATAATTCAACAATTTTATCATCTATTTCCTCTTCATTGTGAATTTCCGTGTTCACAATCCGATAGCGAATCAGCTTTTTCTCATTGTCATCCGCAATCTGCTGTTTCATTTCCTGTTCTAACTTCATTAATTTTTTGTTGTGCGTGATGTAGTCGGTAACATAGCGGTTTTTATTCATGTCATAGGATTTACCTCCGGTGAGGGAAGCATCTCCGATGCTGATAAACAGTACATCATGGCGGAAACTGAGCTGTTTTAACAGGGTCTCGTCCAGATGATAAATGCCTGCGGCATCACTGATGACAAAAACAATCATTCTCTGGGTTACATTTTTGATAATGTATTCCAGACTCTTGGCCAGATTACCTTTGTAGCCCTCGAAGTTTTCTTTGTCATAATCTGTGAGAATGCGCTCCACATTGCCAAGTCCTGCCCGCATGGGTGTAAATTGAATCATACCGTTTCGGTTGTACACTGCACCCACACTGTCACCGTTTTTGGCAGAAAGGTATGCTACCGTGCCGCCTGCATTCAGGGCAAGGTCTTTTTTGGTTTCTCCGGCATTTGTGTCGGCAAGGAATCCGGCACCTGTGTCAAATATAAGCATGATGTTGTGTCGCTTTTCTGCAACATAGCGTTTAATCAGAAGATTCTTGTTGCGTGCAGATGCCTTCCAGTCGATGTCGCGGACATTGTCGCCGGGGATGTATTCACGCAGATTCTCAAAGTCTAAGCCGTTGCCGGTATAAATAGACTTGTAGGAACCGTCGAAAATACTGCTGGTCTTTTTGCGGGCATGGATACTGACGCGGGCTTGAATCCGGGTAATATATTTCATCATGGTGTGGGTATCACTCCTATAATGGTGTTGATAATTTTTTCAACGGAAACATTGTCTGCAACTGCGGCATAATTCAAAGTAACACGGTGTCTTAAAACACTGTAAATCATGCGCTTTACGTCATCAGGAACCACATAATCCCTGCAGTTCATCAAAGCTACAGCTTTGGCTACGTCCATCAGGGCGATGGCGCCACGGGTGCTGGCTCCGAGAGTAACATACTGGGCAAGCTCCGGTCCGATATAGGAAGCCGGATTACGGGTAGCATCGATAATCTGAATGATGTATTTTTTGATGGCATCATCTATGTAAACCTGCTTGGTGAGTTTCTGGAGGAAAAGTACATCCTCAATGTCTACCACGGCCTGATGATTGGCAAATACATCTTTCTCAATTCTGTTCAAAATCTCAAATTCTTCGTCCTTATTGGGATAGAAGAGTTTTTCCTTGATTAAGAATCGGTCAAGCTGTGCCTCTGCCAGAAGATAGGTTCCTTCCTGCTCAATAGGGTTCTGGGTAGCAATTACGGTAAAGACCTCAGGCATCTTGAATTCCTGACCGCCGATAGTGGTCTGGTGCTCCTGCATCACCTCTAGCATGGCACTCTGAGTCTTGGCACTGGAACGGTTAATCTCGTCCAACAACACGAAGTTGGCATATACGGGACCAATCTTGGTCTCGAAGGAGTTGGTTGCATAGTTAAAAATCTGGCTGCCAATAATGTCGCTGGGCAGCAAATCCGGTGTACACTGGATTCGTGAGAAGGTTCCGTTTACTGCCTCTGTCATGGTTTTGGCAGCAGTGGTCTTAGCCAGACCGGGAACGGACTCAAGCAAAATGTGCCCGTTACACATAAGAGTAACCATCAAAGATGTGCTGAGCTGAAACTGGCCAACCATCTTCTGATGATAGTAATTATGGATATTCTGCAGGATTGTTTTGCTTCGCTGCATGTCGTCAGGATTAATTTTCGTATAGTTTTCCATGAATATGACTCCTTTAAAATTGTTGAAATGAATTGTCCGCAATGGAACTGCTCTCAGTAATAACACTGTTTAGGGACGAAAAAGGTTTCACCTTTTACAAAAAATATCAAAAAAAGTATATCACAGAGTTCGGGGGCTGGTAAATACGATTTTTGTCATATTCCATTTGACGAAAATAGGGATAAATGCTAGACTGTAGCTTAAAATAAAAAAGAGGGGAGATTTATCATGAAGAGGAGAATTTGGTTGATAGTCGGCGTATTGTGCCTGGCGGTTTTGGCTGGATGTGGGGCGAAGGAGGAAGGCGCTTCGGCTTCAGTCACCGAGTCTTTAAAGGTGGATGAGACGCCGGATATTCAGTATCGGGTGGAGGGGACTACATTGATTTTGTCCGGTTCCGGTTTTATGGATTTGGATAAGTGGTATGATGAATTCGGAGAGAGTTGGGAGTATGAGTGGAGCAACCAGAAAGATGTTATAGAGCATGTAATAGTAGAGGGCGATCTGGAGCGAGTGGGTATGCATGCTTTTGAAGATTTTACTAAGTTGAAGGATGTTACACTCAGTGATAAGGTGACGACTATTGGATATAGCGCCTTTGAGAATTGTACTGCTTTGGAAAGTATTCAGTTTTCGCAGAATCTGGAGGCAATTGAGGCATTTGCATTTAAAGATTGTAGCAGTCTGAAAGAAGTGGTATTTCCGGAAAGTCTGGAAGAAATAGAACAGTTTGCATTTGCATTTTGTGATGCCTTGGAGCAGATTCGGATTCCGGAAGGGGTCACATCTGTGTCCAAAGGAGCATTTGGTTCTTGTGGCGGTTTGAAGAAGGTTGAACTGGCAGAAGGGGTATGTTATATTGGCAGTATTGCATTTGCAGAATGTTACGAGTTGGAGTGTATCGAGATACCTGTTAGTGTAGTTGACATAGGAGACGGTGCTTTTAGTAGTTGTACGGAGTTGGAGAGTATTGCTGTGCCGGAGGGTGTGACGGAAGTGGAAGATAATCTATTTGCAAATTGTAGTAATCTGAAACAGGTGCAGCTTCCGGAGGGGATTGAAAGTATTGGGGCAAATGCCTTTAGAGGGTGCGCCAGTCTTACAGAGATAACTATTCCCGAAACGGTAACCAGCATTGGTGATGAGGCTTTTGTGGCGTGTGTCGGTATTGAGTGTATTACAGTTCCTAAGGGCGTAAAAGAGATTGGCAGTGACGCATTCGGATTTGAATGGGGGAGCAAGTGTAAGATAAAATGTGCCAGCGGCTCTTATGCGGAGCTTTATGCGAAGAGAAGAGAATTAGAGTATGAGATAGAGTAAAGAATGGCAATAAGCCTGATGGCTTGGTCTGCCATCATAAATAATCAGACAAGAAAACCCACGAGTGGCACCTCGTGGGTTTTCGCTTGTGTTGCCGTTAGTACTAGGCTTCTTCTTTCAGAAGCTTCTCTGCACGAATATAGTATTCTAACAGTCGGATTACGTACTCGGGAGCATGACGATTGTCCCGTTCCCATTCGGTAACCGTGCGATATGGAATGTTAAAATAGTCACAGAATTCTCTTCTGTTCATTCCGGTGGATTCTCTTAGTTCCTTGATTTTCTTGGCGCAGTCCATAATAGTCTCCATTCTAAGAAAAATTTCTCTTGAGCAGACCTTCTAATGCCTTGCCGTGTCTAGCTTCGTCGCGGGCCATTTCATGAACGGTGTCGTGGATAGCGTCGAGGTTTAATTCTTTTGCGCGTTTGGCAAGGTCGAATTTGCCTGCGGTAGCGCCATGTTCAGCAGCTACACGCATTTCCAGATTCTTGCGGGTGGAGTCTGTGATGACATCTCCCAGAAGTTCTGCAAATTTGGCAGCGTGTTCGGCTTCTTCCCAGGCAGCTTTTTCAAAATATCTGCCGATTTCAGGGTAACCCTCTCTGTGGGCTACTCTTGCCATGGCCAGATACATGCCGACTTCCGTACATTCAGCCTCAAAATTGGCTCGGAGGTCACGGATAATATCTTCCCGCACGTCCTTGGCAACGCCTACAATATGCTCTGCAGCCCAAGTTTTCTCGCCGGTATTCTCGTTGAGAACAAATGCAGTTTTGTCGTGCTTGCACAGAGGGCAGAGGTAGTCATCCGGCACCTCATCGCCTTCGTAGGTATAGCCGCAGATAGAGCAGGTCCAAGTGCGCTTTTCGCTGCTGGCAGCAGGCTTGGGCTTGATATCGCTCTGGTAATACGCATAGGAACAGGAAGGCACATCAGAAAGAGTCTGTCCGTCGGTAAGTTCTCCGATAAAAAGGGTATGGCTGCCTAAGTCGATTTGGTCAGTCACTTTGGCAGACAGATACATATTGGAGGATTTAGTCAGGTAGAGAAGACCGTTGTCGCTGCGGGCTACATCTGTGAAGTTTGCAAATTTATCAACGTCTTTGCCGGACTGCATGCCGAAGTGTTTGAAAAGGTCAAAGCTTGCAGAGGTGGTGATGGCAGAGATGTTGAAAATACCGGTATTGCGAATCATATCGTGGGTCTTGTTGGTCTGAATCACAGAGATTGCAATACGGGTAGGGTTGTTGGCAACCTGAATGGCTGTGTTGATGATGCAGCCGTTGTCGATGTTGTTATCGCGGGCAGTAAGTAAAAATAAACCATAAGTGAGTTTGTAGAGTGATTTGTTGTCCATATGGGGTCTCCTTTTAGGGTAGGGGTGGGGCGCACGAACAAGCCATGCACCGGCGGGCGCACGGACAAGCCATGCACCGGCGGGCGCACGGACAAGCCATGCACCGGCGGGCGCACGGACAAGCCATGCACCGGCGGGCGCACGGACAAGCCATGCACCGGCGGGCGCAAGGGCAAGCCATGCTCCAACAGGCGCATGAACAAGCCATGCTCCAACAGGCGCATGAACAAGCCATGCTCCAGCAGGCGCAAGGGCAAGCCATGCTCCAGCAGGCGCAAGGCAAGCCATGCTCCAGCTCGATTCCGCTGCGCTTCATCTCGCTGGACGGCTGTCGCCGTATACGTTAAAAATAGAAAATGGCTGGAAGTGCACAAGTGCCCTCCAGACCATTTCTATTTTCAACGTGCATGGCTTGTAGCTTAGCCAAAGTATCTCTGTAATAATCCTTCGAAAGCTTTACCGTGTCTTGCTTCGTCGCGGGCCATCTCGTGAACGGTGTCGTGGATAGCATCGAGGTTAAGCTCTTTTGCTCTCTTTGCAAGGTCGAACTTACCTGCAGTTGCGCCGTTCTCTGCATCAACTCTCATCTCAAGATTCTTCTTGGTGGAATCGGTGAGAACTTCGCCCAAAAGCTCAGCGAACTTTGCAGCGTGCTCAGCTTCTTCCCAAGCAGCCTTCTCCCAGTAGAGGCCGATCTCAGGATAGCCCTCTCTGTGAGCAACTCTTGCCATTGCAAGATACATACCAACCTCAGAGCACTCGCCCTCAAAGTTAGCGCGCAAATCCATAATAATATCTTCAGGAGCGCCCTGTGCAACACCTACTACGTGCTCAGCAGCCCAAGTCTTCTCGCCTGCCTGAACAGTGAACTTCTCGGGACCTACACCACAAATAGGGCACTTTTCGGGAGCGGAATCTCCCTCGTGAACATAACCACATACCTGACATACATACTTCATACTAATTTCCTCCATTCATTTTAATAAATTGTTTTAAGTTGCAGATTACTTTTTTTATGATTTTTCTTTTGCATTTATGCAGGAACCGCAGCTTCCATAGAAATAAGTTACATGTCCTGCGATTTGGCCGTCAAATCCGGCTCCGGCAATTTCCCGAATATGGTCGATACTATCCATTTCCAAGTCGATTACACTGCCACAGTCAGAACAGACAAAGTGATAATGAGGGGAGGTGTCTGCATCGAAATGGTCTACACCATCGCCCACACGCAATCGCTGGATTTCACCCAGGTCACTCAGAAGAGTGAGATTGCGGTATACTGTTCCAAGACTGATATTTGGATTCTCCTTTCGGACGTTCATATAAACAACGTCAGCGGTGGGATGATCCTTGCGACTTATGAGAAAATTCATAATCATGTCGCGTTGCTTGCTACGCTTTAGCGCCATATCGTCCTCCCTTCAAATTAGTAATGATTACTGTTTTTATTATACATGAAATACACAATATGTCAATAGCTTTTTAAAAATAAATCTGGAAAATTTTTTAATAAATATTTTAGGATAATATTTTAGGTTTTTTATACATTACAAAAAAGACTGTGCTATAATTTGGTAGGAAGGAGAATTCCTATATGAAACTCAAAACAAGATTAAGGGTTACTTTTGCAAGTATTATTTTATTGCCGCTGTTATTGTCAGTGATGTGTTTTGTTGTGATTGCCATATATCTGGTGAATATTAATCATGGTGAAGATTTCACGAAATTGGATTATGCAACCATGACAGACAATATACAGGAAGTGGTAAATGCTACGGACGAGGCGTATTTTATTTTGCAGGAGCAAGTTCGGACGAATCCGCTGAAGCTGGAGGACAAGCGTTTTCTTAAGCAGGTCAATGATGATGTGTCCAGAAAGTCTACTTATTTAATAGTAAGGAAAAATGAAACAATCTATTATGCAGGTAATATGATGGCTGCAAGAAAGATTATGGACAGGTTGCCGGATTACGGCGAGAAGCAGTTGGCTGACGAGACGGGATATTACTTTAATGATTTGGAGCAGTATGTAAAACAGATTGATTTCCGGTTTTCAGATGGTGGCAAGGGAAGTGTGTTTATCATTACCAGTGCCAGCACATTGATTTCCAGACAGCTCTTATTCAACATGGTTATAGCGATTATTTGTATTTTATGTATTACCAGTCTGGTGCTGACTCAGTGGATACAGAAGAGTGTGTTTAATCCTATTAATCAGTTAAATATTGCCATGCGTAAGATTAAGGAGGGGAATTTTGATTATTCACTTCCTACGGAGGACAAGGGTGAAATCGGTGATTTGTACCGCAACTATGAGGATATGCGCCTGCGTCTGAAGGAGTCTACGGAGGAAAAACGTCAGAACGAAGAGCGCAATAAGGAGCTTATTAGTAATATCTCCCATGATTTGAAGACGCCTATCACGGCCATCAAGGGATATGTGGAAGGGATTATGGATGGTGTTGCGGATACGCCGGAGAAAGTAGATAAATACATTCGAACGGTTTACAACAAAGCCAATGATATGGACAGACTTATCAATGAGCTGGCGGTTTATTCCAACATTGATAACAACCGGATTCCTTATAATTTCCATCGCATCAATGTGGTTGACTACTTTGAGGACTGTGTGGAGGAAGTGGGACTGGATCTGGATTCCATGAATGTGCGGCTGAATTATTCCAACATGGTGGATTCGGACGTGATTGTTATTGCGGACCCTGAGCAGATGAAGAAGGTTATCAATAACATTATCAGTAACAGTGTCAAATATATGGATAAGCCTCAGGGAGTCATTAATATACGTGTTTTGGACGAGTCCGATTCTATCCGTGTGGAGATAGAAGACAATGGTAAGGGAATTGCCCAGAAGGATTTGCAAAATATTTTCGACCGGTTCTATCGCACGGATGCCTCACGCAATTCAGCAAAGGGCGGAAGCGGCATAGGATTATCGATTGTTAAAAAGATTATTGAAGACCATGGTGGCTACATTTGGGCGACCAGTCAAGAGGGTGAAGGAACTTGTATGCATTTCGTGCTGCGTAAATACATTGAGCTGCAGCAGGATGGCTGAAAGGAGTAGAAAATGAGTAAAATTTTAATTATTGAGGATGAAGTGGCAATCGCAGATTTGGAGAAGGATTATCTGGAGCTTAGCGATTTTGAGGTAGATATCTGTAATTCCGGTGATGAAGGCCTGAATGCGGCGCTGAAGGGTGATTATGATTTGATTGTTCTGGATTTGATGCTGCCCGGCATGGATGGATTTGAGGTTTGTAAGAATATCCGTGAGGAGAAAAACATTCCTATTTTGATGGTTTCTGCCAAGAAAGATGATATCGACAAGATTCGCGGCCTTGGCTTGGGAGCAGATGATTACATGACCAAGCCTTTCAGCCCCAGTGAACTGGTGGCTCGTGTGAAAGCACATCTGGCCCGTTATGAACGTCTTGTGGGTGTAAGCAATAAGCCTCAGAACGATATTGTGGAGATTCGCGGTATCCGTATTGACAAAACTGCCCGCAGAGTATATGTGGACGGCGAGGAAAAGGCTTTCACTACTAAGGAGTTTGATTTACTCACCTTTCTGGCTGAGAATCCTAACCATGTATTCACCAAGGAAGAGCTTTTCCGGGAAATCTGGGATATGGAATCCATCGGTGACATTGCAACCGTAACTGTTCATATCAAGAAGATTCGTGAGAAAGTGGAGAAGGACACTGCTAAGCCCGAGTATATCGAGACAATCTGGGGTGTCGGATACCGGTTTAAGGTGTAAGAAATTTTGATAAAAATATACGAATAGCAGGGAAATTGCTTCCTTGCTATTCTTTATAAAGAGGATTATAATGAATATGCAAGGCTGACCTTGTATACAATAAAATAGAATTAAGGGAGGAACAGAAATATGGGTTTTTTAACAGGTAAAACAGCAATTATTACCGGTGCTGGACGTGCAGTGTTAAGTGATGGCAGATGTGGTTCTATCGGTTATGGTATTGCAACTGCTTATGCTAAAGAAGGTGCGAATCTGGTAATTACCGGACGTAATATGAAGAAGCTTGAAGATGCCAAGGAGGAGCTTGAGAGACTGTATGGTATTCAGGTTTTGATTGTTCAGGCTGATGTAAACGCAGGCGCAGACAATGAGACTGTAGTCAATAATGTAGTAAAGCAGGCTATGGATACTTTTGGCAGAATTGATGTATTGATTAATAATGCACAGGCTTCCGCTTCCGGAGTAACCTTGGCAGATCATACCACAGAGCAGTTTGATTTGGCGATGTATTCCGGACTTTACGCTGCATTTTACTATATGAAGGCTTGCTATCCTTATCTGAAGGAGACTCAGGGTAGCGTTGTAAACTTTGCATCCGGTGCAGGTCTTTTCGGTAACTTTGGACAGTGTGCTTATGCAGCAGCCAAAGAGGGTATCAGAGGACTTACCCGTGTTGCGGCTACTGAGTGGGCTAAGGACGGTATCAATGTAAATATTGTATGTCCTCTTGCATGGACCGCACAGCTTGAGCAGTTTCAGAATGCATATCCTGATGCATTTGAGAAAAATGTTCATACTCCTCCTGCAGGTCATTTCGGTGATGCAGAGTTGGAGATTGGCCGTGTATGCGTACAGCTGGCTAATCCTGACTTTAAATATATGACCGGTGAGACTCTGACACTTGAGGGCGGACTGGGTCAGAGACCGTAATTTTAAAAGGATAAGATAAATAAAACCACCTATATTCTGAGGATAATTCAGATATAGGTGGTTTTTTATTCCTGATAATATAATTTGAAGCGTGTTTCTATTGTTTGTTTCTAAAGTATTCTCTAATCCATTTTCCGGATTCGTTCATATCTTCTTCGGTCCAGCCGGAGGTCTTGGTGCAGGATTCCTTGAATACGCTACTGGACTCATTTTTGTTGGCAAGATTCCAACAGAAGAAACTGATGTTGTGGCGTTCAATTACATCCATCCAGCTCTGGGCAGAGTTGAAGTCGTTGGCTCCGTTACCGGATGCATCACACATACCAAATTCGCTGACAATAACGGGCAAACCATTCTGTACACAGCTATCCATACGGTTCCAAAGTACATCTTTGTGGGTTCCTGCGTAGAAGTGCAGTGCGTAGAGGATGTTTTCCTCATCCAAAGGATTAGCCTTTGCCTGGTCGATATCCTGACTCCAGGTAGGAGTACCAACAATGATTACAGCGTCAGGGTCGTTTGCACGAATGACAGGGATGATTTCTTTCGCATATGCTTTTACACTGTCCCATGTAGCATAACCGTTGGGCTCATTACAGATTTCATAAATGACATTGGTGTTGTTTGCGTAGGTTTCAGACATTTCTTTGAAAAACGCCTTGGACTGTTCCTTGTAGACATTAGGGTCCTGATCCTGCAATACATGCCAGTCGATAATGACATACATGCCAAGCTCAGTAGCGGCATCTACGCCGGTGCGTACCAGAGATTTTAAATATTCCTGGTCACCGCCGGTACAGTAGCCGTTATATTCATGGGTATACATTGCCAGACGAACGCAGTTGGTATTCCAGTCGTCCCGCAAAGTTTTGAAGGAATCATAGCTTACAAACTGAGGGAACCATGCGATTCCATGGGTTGACATACCATACAGCTGAATGGGGTTGCCATTCTGGTCAACCAGTTTTGCACCATCTACTCTCAAAGCACCGTGTTCGGAAGCAAATCCGTCACCGATAGGAGTGGTAGTTGCCTCTACGGAAGGCTGGGAAGCTGTCTGAGAGCCGGTATTGGACTGGGTGGTCATGCTTTCCTGAGCAGCCTGTGAGCTTTGACTTTCAACAGATTCTGAAGAAGCTTGTGCTTCCTGCGAAGTACTCTCTTGCGAAGCATTGGTGTTTGTTGTGTCGTTGGTGCTGTTTTGTTCAGCCATCATGGATGCAGCTACTGATTCTGCCACAGATTCTGCAATGGATTCCATTACTTCAATATCCTGTTCACTCATGTTGCCTCCTCCTGAGCAGCCTGTTAAAAGGCTTGCGCACAATAAAATAGGTACCAGTTTCTTAATGCATTTCATGTTTTTTCTCCCCTGTATTGCTTTATTTTCCAATTTCTTCTATCAACAGTATAGATGGAAAGTCCAAGAATTGCAAGGAACTTTGTGATGTGGTATGATATCTTCGTATACATAAGGAGGCAACCATGTTACCTGAGAAGTTTTTAGAACGAATGAAGGATATGTTGGGGGCGGAGTACGATGCTTTTGTTCAAAGCTTTGAGCAGGACAAGTATCAGGCGCTTCGCATAAACCCTATGAAAAAGAAATATATCGAGGATGAGCAATGTCGTAGTTCCATGCCGGAGGATTTGGAGGGCTTTCATCTGACACCTGTGTCATGGGAGGAGAATGGTTATTATTATACCAAGGAAGATCAACCGGGCAAACATCCTTATCATGAGGCCGGAGTGTATTATATTCAGGAGCCCAGTGCTATGGCGGTGGTGCCTCTTTTGGAGGTGCAGCCGGGAGAGAAGGTGTTGGATTTGTGTGCTGCACCCGGCGGAAAGAGTACCCAGATTGCAGGATATTTGCAGGGTGAGGGACTTTTGGTGAGCAATGAGATTCATCCTGCCAGAGCCAAAATACTTTCAGAGAATATAGAGAGAATGGGTGTGCCAAATGCCTGTGTCACGAATGAAACACCGACACGACTGTCAGAAAAATTTCCGGAATATTTTGACCGGATTCTGGTAGATGCGCCTTGCTCCGGAGAGGGTATGTTTCGCAAAAATGAGGTAGCTTGTGAGGAGTGGAGTCCGGAAAATGTGGAACTTTGCGCTGCAAGACAGGATGAAATCTTGGATTGTGCCGCACAGATGTTGCGTCCCGGCGGTAGACTGGTGTATTCTACTTGTACTTTTGCAACACTGGAAAATGAAGGAAGTATCAGTAGATTTGCAGAGAGACATCCGGAGTTTGAGGTGCAGAAAACATGGAGACTCTGGCCGCATAAGGTTCAGGGCGAGGGACATTTTGCAGCTGTGCTTCAAAAGAGCGGCGAGGTAGCTGAGGATTATGAAACCTATGCTGTGGGAGGTACGGAGCCTGGGTGTTCTTCTAAGGATAAGGAGCTGAGTTTATGGTGGGATTTTTGGAAGGAGCTTGAGGCAAAGGCCGGAAGTGCCTTGTCTGAGAGACTGAGTCTGGGGATTTTATTGCGATTTGGCGATGAGCTTTATCTGGCGCCGAAGGGAATGCCTGCTTTAAAGGGAATGAAAGTTATGCGACCGGGATTGCATCTTGGGACCCTTAAGAAGAACCGGTTTGAGCCCTCTCATGCTTTGGCATTGGCTCTCGGCGGAGAAGATGTACGACATGTGTGTCATTTAAAGGCGGATGACAGCGTAACGGTCGGGTATTTGAACGGACAGACCTTTAACTATGAAGGCGACAAAGGATGGTATTTGATTGTAGTGGATGGTTATAGCCTGGGTTGGGGCAAGCTTGCCGGAGGTATTATGAAGAACCATTATCCCAAGGGACTTAGGAAAAACTAAGATTGGAGAAACAAATGCGGACGAGCATTCAATACGAAGATAAGGATATATTGGTGGTGTATAAACCCGCCGGGCTGGCCACGCAGACCTCTAAGGTGGGTCAGGCTGATGTGGTAAGCGAGTTGAAAAATTATTTGAAAGGTGGTTACGTAGGAGTGGTTCATCGTCTGGACCAGCCTGTGGAGGGGGTGCTTGTGTTTGGTAAAAACAAGTCTTCCGCTGCAGCATTGACTAACCAGCTTTCCAAAGGTATTTTAAATAAACATTACTATGCAGTGATTTGTGGACAACCAACAGAGACAGAGGCAGAGCTTGTGGATTATCTGACAAAGACGTCAGATAATAAGGCGCAAGTTTCGCAGCCCGGTGGAGAAGCCAAGAAAGCTGTGCTTCATTATAAGATTTTAGAAAGCCTGACAACGGAAGAGTATTCAATGACAGATATACCGGAAAACCGAACTTCGGGCAATACAATCCTTTCTTTGGCGGATATCCATATCGAAACAGGGCGTTTTCATCAGATTCGGGCGCAGATGTCTCATGCCGGATATCCTCTTTTGGGAGATGTAAAATACGGAACGGAGCTTTCCGGACAGTTAAGTAAGCAACTGAATGTGCGTAATGTGGCGCTCTGTGCCTGTGAGCTTACGCTGGAACATCCGACAACACACAAGAAAATGAATTTTCAAATAAAACCGCAGGGTATAATTTTTAACCGATTTTCCATACTATAGCCATAGGTTATGGAAAAGAGGGCGTGCAGTATGTTAGAAAAAATCAGACAAAACAGACCATTACTGTTGATACTTTTGACAGGAGTGGTCTGGTTTTTTTTGGAATTTGTTGTTCCGTTAATCTGTCCGGTACTCCTGGCATTGCTCTTTGTGACTATTTTTGGTCCGCTTCTTAAGAAAATTCAGGAAAAGCTTCATGTTCACAGACAGATTGGGGCAGTGATTCTGATATTCACTGCACTGGCCTTTGTAGGTGTGTTGGTGTGGATTCTTTCTTCTTGGATTCTGGGGAGTTTGCCGGGATGGCTTAGCGGGCTGGATGCTGCGAAGGTGGAGATTCAGACGATTGTGCATAAGGGATGTGATACGATGGGCCATTTGGTTGGCGTGGACAGTGTGCATTTGGAAAGTACCATTATGAGTAGCATTAACGAGAATATGCATGCTCTGGGGAGTCATGCGGTGCCCGGTATGCTGTCTCAGTCGCTGGAGTATATGAAACTTGTGGGAGTGCTGGGCGGATTTTTGGTGACATTTAGTATTTCTACGGTGCTTTTGGCCAAAGATTACGATGACATCATGAATCGTATGCTGGAGCGTGAGGAGTGTCATGTGGTGTTGGAGGTAATCTGTGGGGTCATCCGCTATATTGCTACTTTTGTCAAGGCGCAGGCGCTGATTATGGCAGTGGTGGGGGCTACGGCGGCCGCTGTTCTGGGTCTTGCCAAAATTGAAAACGGTGTGCTTTGGGGATTGCTTGCCGGAGTATTGGATGCCTTGCCTTTTATCGGTACCAGTATTGTTTTGATTCCGCTAGCTATTGTGCAGTTTATTCAGGGCAGTTATGTCAAGGTGATAGTGTGCCTGATTTTGTATGGAGTGTGTATTGTGCTCAGAGAGGTGTTGGAGCCCCGCTTGATCGGCAATCGCATGGGCGTTCCTGCCATTGCTGTGCTGGTGTCTTTATATGCCGGAATTCAGTTGTTTGGTGTGTGGGGGATTGTGAAAGGACCACTGGGGTTTGTGCTGATAAGGGAGAGTTATCTGAGCATCCGCAAAGAAAAAGATTAAAAATGGTTGCGTACATTACAAAATATGATATAATCTGTAATGTTTACATTTCAGAGGGAGGAAATAAGAATGAAAAACAAAAGATTATTTTTAAAAGCAGCAGCATTGTCTTTAAGCATGATGGCGTTATGCAGCGGTTGCGCTGAGAAAACGACGGAGAATACTCAAAATATTGCAGAGAGTACACAGGTAGTTGTGGAGAGTAGTTCGGAAAATGTAGCAGAAAGCACACAGGCATCTGCGGAGGTTGAAAATAGCACGAATGCGGAAGTAGAAAAAGCAGTTTATGAAAATTACAGTGATGCAATTGGAGTGGATAGCTATCTGGAAAAGTACACATCCAAGCAAGTGCTTAAATTGGAAAAATATGGAAGCTATGTAGTTATGGCGGACGAATTGTTTGTGGATGTGGATCATAAGGAAGAATTGGTAGAAGTATCATTGGATGCATGGAAATCTGGTGATTTTATGAATCAGATTGTGGAATTTAGCAATAATCTGTACATGAATAAGGGTAAGGACGGAGAGTACTATGAGCCCGGTGAACTATCTACAGAGGCGGTAGTCGAGTTCGTGAAGGGTAAGATAGCAGATACCGACCTAATGAAAGAAGATCTGGTTTTGAGCTTTGCATATTATACAAAACCTGAGGTTGGTGACGAAAACTACTTTTCCGTACTTAATGTAGTGATTGATGAGAACCAAATATATGTAAAATTTCCAAAGAGTGATTATTGTAATTCGGCGCTTCCTATATTCTATATAGAGGAAGATAATGTATATGTTAAAAGGGGCATAGATAATGTGGATTCTGTGGTATTAGAACCCTTGTTTATATCTGATTATGATAATGATAATGGAATAACAGACTCTTATGAATTGAGAAAAGTACGTTATGCACCTGAATTGAAAGTAAATGGTGAGCATGTAGATTATATTGGAAATGTTGAAGCACTTTTCACACTGTACAATTATGATGCGAGCATGATAGAGACTGAGTGGGCTAAAGAGGGCAGATACGCGAAGCATGCAGATGGAAGCAGTTGTACCAGATTAGCTTATATTTATGATGTCATAGATTTGAATGAATTGGGTAAGGCACCTTTTGTTGAGTGGATAGGTGTTCAAATCATGCCAATTAGTGAGTGTGAGAATTGTACCAATCATGTAGAATATGCAGGTATTGATATTGATGCATTGACTGAATTTAATGCACAGGATTTGTGGCAGCAAATTTATGATATGCAATGTTATGCAGGATATGGTGAATGGAAAGAGAAGTCTTTGAGAGTAACAACAAAAGATAATGTTTATGAGACGAGAAATAACATCAATAATCTTTATACTCATTATTGTATAGAATATGATAAGGTGTATGGTACCGATAAGTTTACGGAAACATTGGTAGATAGAAATATAGAATATAAATAAATTGTTTATTAATCAAAATCCTCGGGCATTAACTGTCCGAGGATTTTTGCTTTACCAGGATTCGGTTTTGGTTTCTTCGGAAATGCCGATGCTGTTTAAGAATTTTTTGAATCTGTTAATGGCATCATTAAATTGATTGTAGCTTTCCAAAGTAAGGTTAAAATGATGAAGGGCCAGTTCGCGGTTGCCGTCTTCTGCGGCATACCAGGAATCGCAGGCATGAAAATGTAAGTCGTCATGATATTTGAGAACATCCCGGAATTCCCTGCTACCGGTAATTCTGGTATCTGTCTGTGCAGCTGCCCATTTACCCAGTTTACAACCTTTGGGATTGTTAAGCTGTGTGATTTTTAAATGCTCAAATCCTGCAAGATTATTGTAGACACGCCATGTAAAGGTATGGTGGTCAATCTGGAAGATACGAAGCCAGTCCTGCATGGAGAGAGCGGTGAAGCCTCGTGACATGTCATTACGTGTTGTGTCAATATATCGACCGACTCTATAGAGATGATTACCTGTAGTAATGCAATCTTCTGCCAGGATATTGTAGCTCTCTGCGATGGAATCAATGGATTGAACAAAATCATTGGTAACTTCTGACTGTGTACTAATGGAATCAGAAATGTTTCCAACACGATTGCTAATAAGGCTCATGCGCTCACCCAATGCACTGATATCTTCAACAGAACGCTGTACCGTAACATTACTTTCCTCAAGGTGCGAAGTAGTATTGTCAACAAGGGTAATCAATTCCTCAATGCTTTCCCGAAGTTCGGTAACATATTTAACAACGGTATCTGCGGATTGGGCTGTATTGCTGGAAAGCTCCTTTACCTGACTGGCAACAACCGCAAATCCTCTGCCGGCTTCGCCTGCACGAGCTGCTTCAATGGATGCGTTTAGTGCGAGAAGTCCGCTCTGGCTTGCAATCTTCTTAACCATGTCAATGATGTTGGTAATCTGCTCTATTTTTTCATGGAAATTCTGAACATTTTCATTAATACTGCGAATCTCATTTACAGAACTGGTTACTGCAGTTATGGTTTCATTCATGTGATTCATACTGTTTTGAGATACCTGAATTGCTTCCTCGGTATCCTTTTTAATATGTTCCACATCATCGGAGATGCTGTGGATGGATGCCTCGAAATCCTTACTTGCAGAAGACATCTGTTGAATGGCAGTAGTCTGCGAAGTAACCTGCTCAATCATATTCTTAACACAGGAATTGTTACCACACAGTTCCATACCATAGTTAATTTTCATCAGAAATACATTATTTGTTTGTTTCAAAGAAAGAATCATTTCATTGAATTTCTCTGCCAGCTCCGGATCAGAAAAGAGAGTAGTATCAACGGGCGTATAATTTTTCTCAATAAATTGCTGCATTGCATCTAAAAGAAGTTGCTTGTCACTGGATTTTTCAATTTTCTCGCTTTTTCTCTTAAATATCATACAATTCCTCCGCACATCATCTTATTTAGTAACATTTTATCAGTTTTTGAGCAAAAAGACAAGCGATTGTGCGTGAATGCATAAAAAAGCACCAGACCCAAAAAAGTCTGATGCTTTCACTATTTTCTAACAATCGTCGCGACAAGATTCGAACTTGCGACCTCTGCGTCCCGAACGCAGCGCTCTACCAAACTGAGCCACGCGACGATACCAACATTAAAATAATAAAGAAAAATCAGTTGATTGTCAAGTAGAATATTGCGTACCCTTTGCTTCTTCTATAATCTAGCGGATTGACTCCGGTATCAATTTTCAGCTTGGGCATATACAGAAAAAAACAGTCTAAATACCCAAAATACTCATATATGTTGGGCGCTGGAACCGAATTTTTCTGTATATGCCCGACAATACTAAAAAGTGTTCAAGAAATCGACGTTGTTTCGTATTTTGGGGTATTTCTGAGCAAAAAATTTGCATATGCCCAAACGTGTTCTCGGTATCGTATCTTGTTAGATTAATAACACTTTTCCCAAAAGGAAAAAATTTATACCATCTGCTCTACGGCCTTTACCCATGCATGATTGGGGTCATCGCAGGGAGTGAGTCTGCGGCCGCTTGTACCTGCCATTACCCAGAGGTAGTATACGCAGTAGCCGGGGGCAGCTGCCACGGGATGATAACCTTCTTTGATGGCGATGCTGTCGCCGTCCTTGACGATGTAGCTTTCGCGCATGGACATGTCATCGTTGTACATAACCTGAATACCGAAGCCCTGTCCGGGATTTACCTTGAAATGGTAGATTTCTTCCATGTTTACTTCGTAGGGCATGTTGTCAGTGTCATGCTTGTGAGAGGGGTAGCTGGACCACTGGCCGGCGCAACCGTAGGTCTCACCCAGAACGATTTTATCTACCTTGCCCTCGTACTTGGAGGTGATGATGTCGTTAACATCACGCTGCCAGTTGAGTTTTCCTCTGTGCTCCTTGGTAATATCCTCGGGCAAAACCACGAAGGGAGCATACTTTTTGTCTGCTTTTACCTTACATACGCCAATCTCTAACATGCCAAAATCATTAGCTGTCACCGTGTACTCGGTATCACGGGGAATGTAAACGGTGGTGGGTTTGCCGTCGAATACATTTCTTCTCTTGCCCAAATCTGCCGCGGCAAAATCCTCTGCCTTTACATCGCAGTTACCGGAGAGAATTACCAGTCCCAGCTCATATTCACTGGACTGCTGTGTTACACTTTCACCGGGGGTTAAGCGAATTAGGTCAAAGTCAATGACATTTAAACCTGCCTCAGCGGTAATGACTTTCTGGTAGCCTGTACCTTCTTGTTTTTCATAAAAACGCTTCATAGTAAATCCTCCATTATATATTAGTTTTATTTTTTCGGAATAGTGTATTTAACACATAAATAATTTGAATAATTGGGAGTTGTCGCGCTTAAGGGAGGGAGTGTTTTCTTGAACTTGGGTCTATACGCAAAAATTAGTCTGTGGGACCCGAAAATGCTTAAAAGTCTGCAGAAATATTGTGAAAAAATGTCCCTTACGGGTCTATGCACAAAAAATCTCACCTGAGACCCGCTAAAAATAAAAAATCCGGGTCTCGCAGACCATTTTTCCTATATAGACCCATGCTAGGGTATATAAAATATACCCTATAAAGTGGACACGTATAAGTTTATTTTATACCCACACTTTATGGCAATCCCCATTCTGTACACATGACTTTTGGAACGTGTACCTTTAGGCTGTTCATAC
>SVFL01000028.1 GCA_015056885.1 Lachnospiraceae bacterium | reverse complement strand
TTCTGTCCTCCACATAGGTGATTAAATCCTTGCTTACCAGAGCCTTTCTGGGGTCACCTTCGGGAAGCATCTCCTGCAAGGTTTCGATAATGATATGGATGATTTCAATATTCTGCTTCTCGTTATGTCCGCCGATATTGTAGGTTTCGAACAGTCTGCCCTGTTCCTGTACCATATCGATTGCCTTGGCATGGTCTTCTACGAATAACCAGTCACGGACGTTCTTGCCGTCACCGTATACGGGAAGCTTCTTGCCCTGAAGTGCATTGTTGATAATCAGGGGAATCAGCTTCTCCGGGAACTGATAAGGACCGTAGTTGTTAGAACAGTTGGTAATGTTGGCCGGGAACTTGTAGGTGTCCATATATGCCTTTACCAGCATGTCCGAGCTGGCCTTACTTGCAGAGTAAGGACTGTGAGGATCGTAAGGTGTGGTCTCATAGAAGAATGCATTTTCATCATCCGGCAGAGAGCCATACACTTCGTCAGTGGATACATGAAGGAACTTCTTTCCTTCCTTGAAGCTGCCGTCAGGAAGCTCCCAGGCTGCTTTAGCACAGTTTAACATTACTGCAGTACCCAGTACATTGGTCTGTACGAACACTTCCGGATTACGGATACTTCTGTCCACATGGCTTTCTGCTGCAAAATGTACCACACGGTCAATATCATTTTCTGCAAAAATCTTTGCAATTGCTTCTTTATCACAAATATCTGCTCTTACAAAGGTGTAGTTATCTCTATTCTCCACATCCTTTAAGTTTTCCAGATTTCCTGCATAGGTAAGTACATCTACGTTGATAATACGGATATCATTATCGTATTTCTTAAACATGTAATGAATATAATTGGAACCGATAAATCCGGCACCGCCTGTTACTAAATATGTTCTCATCTTAAGCTCCTTTATCTTACTTATTACTCGCAAACAGTATACCATTATTTATCTAATATGGCTAGTCCTATTGCTTAATAGCCCAAATAGCTTTGGTTCAAGTCAACACTACCGGTTATGCCGCCAATCTTGCCGGTATCCTTGTACTGCCACATATCATATCGTCCCTGATAGGTGGGTTCGGAAGCGTACTGGGCCAACCATACCTTATAAGCATTTAATACGTTCATATCCAGCTTGGTTTCCAGCCAGGTCTTATTGGCATAGATTCCCGGTGTATAACCATACTGCTTAATGGTTTCACAAAAGGTCTTACAAATCTCCGTTCTGGTAGCCACATTCAGGGAATCGGCTCTGCCACCACCGGGCTCCACATCCAAAAATACCGGATAAGAAATCTTATAATCCTTAATCAACTCCAATACCATGGATGCTTCTTCCAAGGCCTCGTTCTTATCTATTGCCTGAGTAAAGAAATAAACTCCGACTTTCAGTCCTGCAGCCGTAGCCCCCTTAATGTTTTCCTTAAACTTAGAATCCACTATAAGTGCACCTGCTGATGAACCACGATATCCGCAACGGATAATCACATAAGATACTCCGGAATTCTTAACCGCATTCCAATCGATATTACCATTCCACTTGGATACATCGATACCTAAAGTTCCGGTACCGGTTACCAAGGAACCATCACTGGCAAACTGGTACTTCACACCCTGAATAACCTGCTGTCCTGTCACAAACTTGCCTGCTGCATCAAAGTACATCACTTTATTGTCAAGCGTCTGCCATCCGGTATATTTCACATCATTCTTGATATAGAATTTATCAAAGGTATAAAAATCTGCATAGTATGCATTTCTGTATGCATTGTTTTCGAATACAAATACCTCACGTCCTGTATTATCCTTTAAGACTGTGGTTCTGTCTTTTTTAGGATTCAATTTTACCTCAATGGTACAGGTATCCTTAACCGGTTCTGCATCACCAATCTTTGCACTAACTGTAATGGTAATATTCTTACCTTCCTTTTTACCAACTATAACCAATTTGCCATCCTTAATATCTGCGGTTGCTACACTGGAATCAGAAGATTCTGCTGATAAGGTTACATCCTTCAGATCATTTGGTGTTAATGTTATAGCTAATTCTAAATGTTTCTCGTCCTCTGCATAAACCACTGCTGTCTTCTTTTCCAGCGTAACCATCTCTAACTTAGGTGCAGGTGATTCACTTGGTTCAGGCGATCCGCTTGGCTCAGGGGATTCACTGGGTTCAGGTGAGCCGCTGGGTTCCGGTGTTCCTGTAGGCTCCGGTGTTCCTGTAGGCTCCGGTGTTCCTGTAGGCTCCGGTGTTCCTGTAGGTTCCGGTGTGGCTGTAGGTTCCGGTGTAGCCGTAGGTTCCGGTGTTGGTGTTACTACAGGCTCCGGGGTGGCTGTGGGTTCCGGTGTGGCTGTTACTACAGGCTCCGGGGTGGCTGTAGGTTCCGGTGTTGGTGTTACTACAGGCTCCGGGGTGGCTGTTTCTACCGGTGCAGGCTCCGGATTATTTGCCGGAGGTTCCACAGAAGGATCTGTGGCCGATAAACGAACAAATGAACCGACCATAGCCAATGTCAACGGATCCTGAATGGTTGTTTTGGTTATTTCTTGAAAAGATTCCTCCAATACAGTACTTTCCACCCAAGCTACCGTATCCTGCATATATTCTTCAACAATAGAATTATTGTTTTTTGTATCTTCTTTCTTTACATCTACCTGTGACTCTGACTTTATCTCGTTAGCCACATCCACCTTTTCATATACCAACTTAGACTTTACATCCACCTTGGATTCTACCAGGGATATGGCATAGGTCTTGTACTTTTCACCGGTCAGTTCCTGCATTTTTACAGTATACTTTCCTGCCGGAAGATTCTTTTTGTAGATGATACCATCCATATCATCATCCGACCAAAACAGCGTTTCACCATTCGGATTCACCAACTCTACACCAAATGGTACATTACCAACAAGCTTACCCGTATCCTTGTTCAAAAACTTAATCTTTAAGTCTTTCTCAATAGAGGTGAAGCTAAGCTTTACCGTTACATCATAATTATATTCTTCCTCTTCATATTCCGGTTCTTCCGTAGGCTGTGGCGGTTCTGTAACCTGAGGTTGTTTGGAAGCCTCCAGCAGAGCCTTTTGGGCATCTGACATGGCAAGCAGACCCTGCTCACCAATCATATCAATATCCGCCAGTTGGTTACCTACCTGCTGCAGATTCTCAGTATCCGTGTTGTCCCTGCCACTCAAAAACAGCTTCGCTCCCAAAACAATTACGATCAAAAGCATAGCCACCGCGCCGAACACAATCATATAATCCATCCACTTTGACACAGGCGCTACAGCATTACGTTCTCTTCTTTCATCTTCATATTCCGGGAGATAACCATCCTGCTCATAATACGCCTGAGCATCTTCTCCGTCGTACTCTTCATAATATTCTTCGTAATACTCTTCGCCTTGTTCTTCGTAATATTCCGAATCGCCCTCTTCAGCATAGTATCCTTCTTCTTCTGCTTCACCTTCATATTCTGTGCCGTCATACTCTTCATAGTACTCTTCTGCTTCACCATAGTATTCTTCGCCTTCCTCATATGCTTCCATCGCACAATAAGCACCTTCCGTCACTTCTGCTTCATACTCTTCAGAATAGTCCTGCTCAGAATCATCCGGCTCATAGCACTCTTCTTCTGTCTCATTCATTTCATAATACTCATCTATCTCATCCGACTCAAAACATTCTTCTGTTGCGTACTCATCGGCAGTTTCCTCATAACCTTCCCATGCTTCCTCATCCATCATCTCCCAATCATGATTCATATATTCCTGTCTGTTTCTATTCTTAAGAGATTTGGATCTAAAATCAAAAGACATTTTCATTGTGTTATCCTTCCTAACTCATCACAATACTATTGCTAGTATACCATTTCGCACCATATGGTGCAAGAGAAAGTGTTTTTGTTCATCAATTCTTAAATTTTTATAAGTAATGTGGACAAACAATGCATATAATAGTAAAATAAATGAGAATCCAAGAAAGCAAACACAAAGAGGTGTTCTATGAATAATGATACAAACAACGAAAATCTGACTTCGAAAGAAAAAGAGCTTTCTGAAGTTACCATTATTGATTTAGACAAATTGGATGCCGACACCAATATAGACTATGACAAAATTGCAGAAGAAAAGTCTTATAACTTGGACATGAAAACATCTACAAATGTTTCTTCCCGCCCAAAAACAGGTATCCTTGATCGTATTTTGAAAATCAACTGGCACTTGGTTCTTCTTCTTGTATTTATATTCGCCGTTATTTTTATCGTCTGGCGTGTTAAAAATTGGGGAATTAAAGTTGATTTGGACAAATTGGCTCCTATTGATGATAATGAATATGATGTGGAAAGATTGGACAATATCCTTCCTCTTATTTACGAAGGAAATTCTCCGGCTCCCAATGATGGTATCCGAAAGGTTGTACTGTTGGGCAATGATACCTTTGCCCAAAACAAAGGAACCAGCGATGACATGGCTCAAATGATTTCCGAATTATCAGACAGCACCGTATATAATTGTGCAGTAACAGGTTCTTACCTTGCTTCTTCCCATAATTATATCCATCCGGATGATGCATTCAACCTATATTGGCTGACTACAGCTTTTTGTTATGGTTCAAAATATGATGTGGATACTTCCTATGAGAAGATGTTTGAAGACTACGGAGACCAGTTATCAGAGGAAGGAATCGCCGCCTATGAAACACTTACTTCCATCGATTTTGATACAGTGGATGTAATTGGTATTATGTATGATGCCAACGACTATTTAGCTGCCAAGCCACTGATTAATCACGACAATCCTACGGATGTATATTGTTTTATAGGCAACTTAGTAGCGAGTATCCGTTTGATACAGGAAACCTACCCCCATATCCGAATCATTGTGATGTCACCCACCTATGCATATGCCATCACTCCTGAAGGCAAGTATATCAGTAGCGATTTATACAACTATGTTGAAAACTATAAGCTTTCCGATTATGCACTGACCATCGAACGCTTTACTACAATTCACGGGGTTTCCTTCGTGGACAATATATACGGAACCGTTAACGAAATTAATGCTGACCAATATCTCTTAGACCACATCAACTTAAATGTGGATGGGCGCAAAAAATTGGCCAACCGTTTTGTATATGCATTGACCTATTATGACGAATAAGAAAGTACCATTTCCTATCACATAAAAAGAGTAGCCGTGAGACTACTCTTTTTATAATCCGATGTATATATCAACATCCCGATAAATCACATATTTATCAACCCTTCCAAACACTTCATAGGAAAAATCTTCCAGATTTCCATCCAATTCCTTTTCCTCACTCAAAACAATATAATGACATCCTGCCTGTTTCGCTAATTCCGCCAATTCCTCCACTTCTATAACCGCCTCGTTCATCATGGAATAAAAAGGATCATAATACGAAAACACGTCTCTTCCATAGGGCATACAAACTGTTGCCGAATATTGACGGACATATAATATAAATTCTCTTGGAAAAGCAGCTACAACCTCTCTTCCCTCCACCTCAATCATATCACAGATATTGACCACTTCCTGCGGTACATGATATGGATTCTCCGCTTTTTCAAATAACGGGTTAAAATAAACCAAACGCCCAGAAAACACAATCAGCACAAAGGATAATAATACAAAAACATATTGCTTTGCCCCCTTCAATGTACTATATATCTTTATCACCGTATATGAAATTACCATTGTTATAGGTAACAGCCACAGGAATCGAAAATAAATTGCTTCCTCTGTAAGGTTTCCAAACACTTTGTAAAACAAAGGATTAAAAAACAACAGAAGCAATACTGCCGGCATATATACAAAAAGCACCCTGTTCTCTTTCTTCTTCTCACAAAAGAATAAATAAAACCACGCTACCAGAAACCAACAAACCAGTAAGCCTGTGCCACTATATTTTTGAAATGTCTCTATCATGGCAATTCCCTCACCAACATCATCCTATTTCACTACAAAATACAACAGGGCCATACATACCGGTACACCCGAACATAGTACCAACGGTATCAGCAGCCTTATCTTTTTATAACTTACAGCTACACATAATCCCGCAATCCCAATCAAAACACAGCTCAATATTGTCCCTTGGGTACTGCATAAACAGGCAGCTGCCATAGTCGTTGCAAACAATATCCAGAAAGCAATTCCACTTCTTTCCTGTTTTTGCATGTTTCTCATCAACCGCATTAATAAATACATTAAAAATGGCAGGATAATACCGGCGATTACCGCTTTTCCCTGTGACGCCCTCACAAGCATAAAATTTTCTGCCGTAAACAGGGAATATCCTCCAAACAAAAATAGTATTTCCGTCAAAACCATAAACAATGGAACTGTCTCTTCTTTTTCCGTACATAAATGTTTTGCCATCAAATAGTAAATTCCATACGACATACCCAACAGTGCCAACGGCAGTATAACCTGTGCCACCACCAGTGCCGGTATCTCGGATACTTTCGCCAGATATGCTATCCACACCGGAAACGGTGCCAACCCATGTCTGGCATCTAAGCCTGTAGCGTAACCTGTATAAGGTAATAATAAATACATGGTGTCAGACTGCTCCGTAATGGTTGCTGTGGCAAAATAGAAAGCATCATCGCCTTCTTCATAGGCCAAAAAGATAGTCAATACCCATTGCAATATCAACAACAACCAAAACACAACCCACCATATCTTTGTTGCCATCCCTGTTTTCTTGCCTATTTCCTTCTTCTGTATTCCTACTCTTCTGCACTTCTTATAGATTCCCAGTACAATTGCCGCCAAAAGCAATACTCCCTGGTAACCATGGAACAAGGTACTAACCAAAGAAAAAGATTGTCTTAATAAAATCATGGGGACACAGATTACCAAGAATCCTGCCCATATAAGCATCTGACCGCTTACCCAGTAAAACATAAGACCATCTGTTTGTCCCTGTCTTCTTTCAAATAAGGTTCCCACCAGAACAGGAAGCACCAGCAAGAAAATCCCCAGAACCACCAATCCTATTCCTATCATTTCTCCTCCTTCGCTTCCTACATGTTTTGTTCCTTCAACACTTCGTTTACAGAGTCAAAATGGATTACCGTATAGGTTTCATCTTCATACACCACATTTCCTCCCTGCCGCAGATACAACACACCATACTTTTCTCTTTGCTCTTCTGCCAAAAGCAGGAAGGTTTTGCCCTGATGATAATCTGCCTCATAATATCTCATGGGACTGGACCAACGGAAAAAAGACATATCTTCAAAATCCGCTATATTCGCTACCTCTACCACACCATCACTTAATTCCGTCATAATATTGGCATTCCAATAGCTGGCATAACCAAAGGTATAGCCATTCTCTTCCAGAAAAGCAACCACCTTTTTTTCTTCCGCATTCTTATCCTTATCAATAAAAGAATACACACATTTCATGGTTGCCAAACCCATACAACCGCACAGGAATAACAACACCAACCATCGGTCCAAACACCGTTCTTCCAGTTCAAAATAGAAGCACAACAAAGGTAATACAAAAATAAATACTGTGATGTAATATCTGGATACAATGGTACTGGTAGTGAATACAAATACAAAGGTATTCAGCATAAAGGCTATCACAAAGAAATAACGGATAAAGCTTCTTAAATCCGCTTCCTTTCCTTTCTTAGTCGCCAAAGTCTTCACACTCTTTGTCAGTAAAACGATTCCCGCCAATAATGCAAACGCTATAATGGAAATCAATCCCCGCAGGGACAAAAAGCCCTTCTCCTCGATATATCCGAAAAGCATCAGCAAATTGCCCACTGTATCCTGAAGACGTTCTAATAATACGCCCTGAAATACTTTAATAAAGTTAGTGACTTCATAGGTCTGAAAAGGAAATTTTCGGGCTATTACTACCACATTAAAGGCGTATCCTACCAGTGCAAAAAATGCGCTGTAGATACTGTAAACCAGACACAAAAAGCCCTCTCCCTTACAAACATTCTTCAGATTCTCTTTATCAAACTTTTCTCTTAAACTTGTAAATGCTGTCGAACTAAACACATAATACACTGCCGTCAATACCAAAGGCACCTGCAAGGCCAGCATATAACGCACTCCGGACATACCGCAAGCCACGCTCAAAAGCGTATAAATCACTAATAAAATAATTCTTTTCTTTTCTAATATCTTAGTTTGCTGCACCAGGCGCAGAAACATACCAAAGCAGAAAAATACAATAATCACGTGAGGCATATAGGTATTCCCCATCTGCATATGGGTGACAAAGGTTTCCGAAAAAGGCAATAATAAAAGAACCGAACTGAGTACCACCTTAGTCTTACTTACCTTCAAGGGCTTCATAAAATAATAATAACTTCCCAGCATCAACACATAAGTCAACACATTGGTAATCACACGGATTACATGCCAGTCTTCAAATATGTGAAACAAAGGCACCATAAAAAGCTGGGTATACAGCAATCTGAATTCTGTGGAATAATACCAGTTTGGAGTAGTAAAGTAACCTCCCTCCTCTGCAATCTGCTTTGCGAATATCATCTCAGCCGCCATATCGGAATCCAACCAATGGTCACCGTAGAAAATATTCAAAACCAGAAGCATTAAGAAAGCCATTCCCAGAATGCATACCGCCAATATAAATCCTTTTTCTCTGTTATTCTCCCTTTTCTTCATCGTTACCCTTCCAAGGCAGAGTCATTCCTATAGCTCCGCCACTATTTCAAATAAAAATTTTTAACCTGCTCGCAAATATAATCCACCTGCTCCAATGTAATACGATAATACATCGGCAAACGGGTCAGTCGTTCACTTTCCTTGGTCGTATATCTGTCTTCTCCATGGAAACGTCCGAATTTCTTTCCTGCAGGTGCTGTATGCAAAGGAATATAGTGGAATACAGACATTACTTCCCGGCTCTTCAAATACTGAATCAAAGCAGTCCTTTCCTCAATATCCTTTGTCTTAATATAAAACATATGTGCATTGTGCACACAGCCTTCCGGCACTACAGGAAGGTCAATCTTTGCGGCATCTGCCAAAGGTTTTAAGTTTTCATAATATCGGTTCCAGCAAGCAATTCTTTGCTCGTTGATTTCTTCCGCCAGTTCCAATTGGGCATACAGATACGCCGCATTCATATCACTGGGCAAATAAGAAGAACCAAAATCCACCCAGGTATATTTATCAATCTGTCCTCTGTAAAACTTACTGCGATTGGTACCCTTCTCGCGGATAATCTCCGCAACTTCCACATAACGTTCATCCTGAATCAGTAAAGCACCACCTTCACCCATACTATAGTTTTTTGTTTCATGGAAGCTGAAACAGCCGAAGTCACCGATGGTTCCCAGTGCCTTCCCCTTATAGGTTGACATAATACCCTGTGCTGCATCTTCAATTACAAATAAATTATACTTTTTAGCCAACTCCGTAATCTTGTCCATCTCACAAGCCACACCGGCATAATGAACGGGTACAATGGCTTTTGTTTTCTCTGTAATAGCCGCTTCAATCAGGTTCTCATCTATATTCATGGTATCCGGTCTGATATCTACAAATACAGGTACTGCTCCACGCATTACAAATGCATCCGCCGTGGACACAAAGGTGTATGCGGGCATAATCACCTCATCCCCGGGCCGAATGTCCGCAAGCAGGGCGCTCATTTCCAAAGCGTGGGTGCAAGATGTAGTAAGAAGACACTTTTTAGTATCTGTCTTTTTTTCTATCCATTCATTACACTTTTTGGTATAAACACCATCACCGCAAATCTTCTGGTTTTCTACACATTCCCGGATGTATTCCATTTCTTTACCTGTATAAGGGGGCACATTGAAATTAATCATAGCAAGTTATTCTCCTTTTGTTTGTGCTAAAAATAACACAAATTTCTCATTTTCAAAAGTGACCTGATAGTCATTCCTTTGAATCATATCTTTTAAAAGCAGTAGCTTCTGATCTGCTTCTATTTTCGTAATCACAGTTTCCGATACAGTGGCTAATGCCTCTACACCTTCCATTCCTTTCGTCACAAAAGTCCCCTCCGGTTTATCCATCAAAATAACCGGAAGTTCTTTCTCTCCGCATTCAGCTATCTTTTCCACTTCCTTCAAATCTTCCAGCATAATGCCATAATTATAGGAAGGTAAATCCGGCCAGGCACTGATGGCAAAGGGCATTTCCAGATAAAAGGACAGGGCCGGAATATTTCCGTATAAAATCACTTCTCTACCCTTCAGATCATTCTCCGAAACGTAGGAAGATATTTCCGAAATCAGCTTCGCCCTTTCTGAATCTGTTTTCATACCCGCCAAAACTGCATTGTTCTCAATAGAAACATGCAGATTCTCTCCGCCGTTCGTTTCAGAAAAGATATATCCCCATCCAAAAAGAGTTCCCTGAACCAAAACCATACTCAGTATGCATAGGCACATAGCTTTCACCGGGTAAGTGTAAAGACTATATTTCTTAAGCTTCCACTGTTTGGGAAGATATCTCAAAAAACGATACAAAAACCAAAAAGTAACCGGCGCTACCAAGAATAAATTATTAATGGACAAATACAAATGATTATTGCTTCCCAGAGGCGTAATGACTATCACAATCATTCCCAATCCGCACAGAAGCTTCTCTTTATGGGTAAATCTTTTTCCGAATATTACCACAACTCCCGCAATCAAAGTGGCTGTCAGAAGCATAACTGCCCATTGAAATACACTCATTTTGGTACTGTACTTAAAGTTAAACATATTCATTCTAACCATCAGCACATAAAACCATCCAAAGGCTCCAACCACGTAACCGATATTCTTAAGCCAATTCAAAGACTTCGGTAATATCTGATATACCAACATTCCGGCCAACACGAACAATCCCAAATAACTAATCCATATAAGGTTCTGTTGATAATTGATAATCTGGTAATAAATCATGGAGTATAAGGTATAGGAGGAAGCTTCCTGAGGCATGGATAACAGTCTTATAATACTTTGTACGTAGTTCCCCGCACCATATCTGATACCAATCCACCCAAACATAATGCCCAGTCCTATCAGGTATCCCAGAATGCACCATAAGGTTTGACAGCATACTTTCTTTACCTTCTCTTTGCGGATAATTCCCATAGCCCATACAGCCACAATCAAAGCCATATTGGACAGATTTGAGAACCGCACAAAAACGCTTATACCCAGGCTGATTCCTGCCAGCACAAAATACCATGTACTCTTGTTCTCATACATAAGGGCATGGTATAAGAATAAGATTCCCACACTCCAAAACACATATGTAAGATAATTATACAAAACAGCCGTAGGACACCAACACAAGTTTAATGCGATAAAGACTCCCACAAAGGTAATCCCCTTAGGAATCCTCACTTCTTTCACAAAGAAAAAATAGGACATCAAAGCTAACAAGCTTACTACCAATCCGGTATATACCTGCAGCCCCAGCATAGTACCTCCGAAAGGCAATTTTGTAAAGAAATTGCCCACTGCATTACCCAGGTACGTACTAAACAGCCACATCTCATCCATATGGTCCATATAGGTGAAATTAGCATAATTGTATCCTGTATCCCACCATTCTGCACCGACTCTTACATGACGCAAGGGGTAGAAAAACAATATTACCGGAAACAGAATGCTCAAGCAATCATTCAGTTTATCTTTCCATTTATTTTTTTGAGTCATTTACAAACCTCTTAGTAACCAATTGAAAGACTGTCATTCTCAACATATCTACCAGAATACCCACTACAAACACAGTCAATACCGCAAACAATGCTCTTCCTGCAAACAGAAGGACATTTCCTTCTGAAGAAACACCCAGCCAGCCCGGCCACAAATTACGCATATCAATCTGTTCATGGAGTAAATACACTCCCAATGTATACGGTGCCACTCTGCATATAAGCTTTGACATCAACTTATCCGCAGGAATATCCATCCGTAAGAATGCATAAAACAATCCCACTGCCGCCAGCAGGTTAAAAATATGATTATAGTGAAAAGCAGAACCTACGAAATGGTCCAAGCTTCCTGTTTTCAAATAAACAAATCGGACTACCAAGGTCACCGCCATGATTCCCAGTATGCCTGCTACATAGCATATCCATCCCCGATTCTTTCCCTTTTCGAAATAAGACAGACCATACCGTCGAATATAAGCAGCTACCAGAAACACACAAATAAACCAAATGCAATCATATCCCTTTCTGTCAATCATCAGCTGCACAGGTAAAACCGATTTACTCAATGAGAAAAATACCAACAACAGTAAAATCACATTCCGTAACTGCTTCTGCTCCATATTCTGCACTGCAGTTGAAAGAATAGGACTGAATAAATACATAATAATATAAGCTGTAATAAACCAATAATGCTCCATCTGTAAAGGGAAAACTATCTCCAGTAATCGATTCAATGTCAATACGTCCTTCCCTACAAACCCCAAAGCTACCAATACCACTTCCACCAAGATGGTATAAAACAGAACTTGACATACCAACTCTATCACTCTGGATATCCGAAACCGGGAATTCACCAAAAAATATCCGCTAATCAGCATATACACATTAACTGCCACAATGGAAAAACTTTCAATAACCCATGCCGTATAACCATTCACGCTTATTTCGCCGGTTAACGGTTCCAGCAATTTCCCTTTTCCCAAATAATGCAACATGACTACCATCATCATGGCTATGATGCGAAGCAGCTCCATGCTTACGACTCTCTTTTTCATAAAATCAAGTCCTCTCTTCTTTACTTCTTCCAGGTACCCACTGCTTCTCCCTGTACATTCTCTGTCACTTCACTGATTATATACTTAGGCCTACCCTTTACTTCCTCATAAATACGGGCAATATAATGACCAATAATACCCAGGCTTAACATAATGAAACCACCGATAAGCAGAATCAATAAAATAACGGTAGTAAAACCTTCTGCCGAATTTCCCATTAAATATCTTACCAGAGTCTGAATCCCTAATATAGCACTCATTAATATGGATACCATACCCATAACTGTTACCAACTGTAATGGTAGGGTACTAAAGGAAGTAGCATTGGTTACGGCATACTTCATCAGACTAATAACTGACCATTTACTGGTTCCATATGCTCTTTCCTGCACCTCATATTCTACGGTAGTGGTCTTAAAGCCGGCCCAGAAGGTAAGTGCTCTGAAAAAAGTATTCTTTTCCGGCAACTGTAGTAATACATCCACCACCTTACGGTCCAGCAATTTATAATCCGAAGAGGCATTCATATCCATCTTTATCAGTTTACTCATGACCTTGTAGAAAATACCGGCAGACATTTTGTATCCCAGACTTTCCTTTCCTCGGTCAGACTTGACTCCCTCGATTACCTCATAGCCTTCCTGCCAAAGCTTCCACATAGCAGGAATGGTATGCGGCGGATGCTGCAAATCACAGTCCATCACAATCACAGCATCTCCTGTGGTTAGCCTCAGTCCTGCAAAAATACTGGCTTCCTTACCAAAATTACGACTGAATCTTGCACCTTTTATTCTGGGATTGTTTTCTGCGACCTTTTGTATTTCCTCATATGTAGCATCTTTTGAACCATCACTGATAAAAACCAGCTCATATTTGATTTCTTCCCGCTCCAGCAAATCAGACAATACCTTTGCTGTATTTGCAATATTTTGCTCTTCATTGTACGAAGGAAGTACTATTGACAACAATGCCATGCCGTTCCTCACTTTCCCCTACTCTTTGTTTTCGGTCTTTATATACATCACACCATCTATAATCTGTATGGAACCCTGTGCCGGGAAGCTTTCCATCGCCCTATACCGTTCGTCATAATACATCTCTTCCATGCTGTCCGGTGGCAAAATATTTAAGGTAGCTCCCAAATAATGCTTCATAAACAGCTCGTAATTATTTCCTGTATAAAGCAGCCATTCCCCATTCATTCCGATGAGATTATCCGTTACTTTTTCAGTAATATCTGTTTCAGGATAAGAATCATCTCCCACTACACCAATCATGGCAATAGGCATTCCTTTATAATATCCTTCCGTCTGCTCTATTCTATCCAAAAGTCTCACACAATACGCATATGTCTTTTCATATTTTTTCTGCAAGTTGGAATAAGCAATCTGATCTGTTACTACAAAATTCCAGATAAGCTCTATGGCACATAGTACAATAAACCACTCTCGTCTTTTTTCGCCCAAAAGCCCCTTATTATGCTTCGCTACAAATACTATCATCAAAATCGGATATAAAACCCATTGATACCTCATCAACAAATGATATGTGACACCCGGCAAAATCAAAAGCATAATATTGGTAGCAACCGGCAGACTAATCGGCAAAAGGATTGCTATCACATAAAACCACGGACTCTTCCACCAATCCGTATAGGCTATCAAACGAATCAGGGTAGCAAAAGTCACCAAGCCCAAACCTACAAGCGCTGTGGCAGAAAACACATTGTTCATAAGCACATTACCATTAATGGTAAAGGCAAAAAAGTCAACATATATGTTCTTAATACATTCTAAAAGGCCCATGCCGCCTAAGAGCCCCAAACTGCTTCCTTCCTGATATGTTCCGATTTCAGTGTGTTGAAGCTTCAGCATAATTTGCAAAATCACATAATATCCGATGCAGCCCAAAAGTCCCATATACAGATATCGCAACATATTCAGAAGCTTTTCCTTTACTTCTCCCTTATCCATGGCAATCATTAAAACACCATAGATACTCAATATTACAGCTATGGGTAAATACGCTTGATAAATGGCTATACTGAGAGCCAGACATACTGCTCCCGGTACAAAACCCATTCGCTTATTCTTGGTCAGCCATACTGCCAAAACAGCCAACAGTACTGCCATCATATAACCATCCATGGTAAATACATATGCAAAGGTAGACGCCAATGCCGGAAAAGATACCAATAACCCACTAATCAATACCACGGACATAGTATCCTTCACTTCCAAGAAATCCACCAGAAACACAGATGCTAACCCAAGATAAATCATAGCAAGAATACCGATTAGCCAAGGCAAGGTATAATAGGACGATATGCCGCAGGCAACGGAAAGAAACCACCTGCCTGATACAATCATATTTTGGCTGAAATGCATACTATCCAAGCCATCATGATTGGGAATATCCCGAATCATCATGGGAGCATGCAAAAGTACTCCTATCAGGAACGTACTGATAAAAGCAATCTTCCATTCTTTCTTCATATTCTGTTTTAGGTAAACCAAAATCTCTGAAGGACTCTTCATATACATTGTTACCTCGCTTTTTATATATTTAACCGAAATCAAATATTACATAATTCTTGAGCAATACGCTCAACTCCCTTGCCATCCACAACCTGCTTCATGCGGATAGATAATTTTTCTCTTTTTTCCTTACTGTTTACCAACTGACATATCTCATCCGACATTATCTTCAGTACTCCATCAGGGTCTTTTCGATAATCCCCGGCATTTATTAATTCTAACCGAGAAGCACAAGCTTCTGCCATCCGCCTCTGATTATCCGCATAATAACAACAAACCGTAGGCACTCCCATGGCACTTAGTTCGTACATGGTACTGCCGGCAGCCGATACCGCAATATCTGCCTCTTGCATCCGATTCCACATATCCGGAACATCCACCAATACTTTAATCCTTGGGTGTTTTCTATGCAGCTTCATAAGTTCGTTTATACGACCATTAAACCGTCCGCCAATAACGGTCAGACTTACTTCTTCAGAAAGGTCTTCTATCAAATGCCTGCACAAATTCCCTGCAATATTCAGTTTATCACTGCCGCCCATAGTAATCAATATATTCCGCACTTCATCACGAATCTGATACTCAGCCGTTAGGAATTCTCTCTTAACCGGTGCATAATCAACCCCTAAAAGAAGACGCATCCCGGACGGGCATCTTTCTTCATATTTCAAATCCTGTCCGTATATATTATAATTGATTAATCCGTCCGCTTTGAATATATTCTCACCGGTATCTTCCATATAGAATGCAGGAGCCATCTTACGCAGCTTAGAAAGATATTCTCCGGTGACCTGATAGCTATCCACCAACCAACACTTCGGCATATACTTCTCAGCCAATATTTCTAACAGAGGTATCTCCTTCTCCATATCACGAAAGTCTGTATTCAGCACCTCACAGGCAAATCCCTTTTCCTTTATAAAATCACCTGCCGGCTGTTGCGCCACCAAAAAAAGGCACCTTACATTCCGCTCTTCCAAAGCTCTTGCAATAGACATGCAACGCATCAAATGTCCCATACCCAATATTTCATTACCATCGGTACGAATGAAAATCATGGTGGATTGTTTTCCTTCCATCTGCACTTACCCTTTTATAAATCCTTATGCTTAAACTTCCTTTTACCACTTGAATAATCGCCTACAATATGCCCTTTTCCCTGCAATACATACTTGTAAGTAACTAAGCCGTCCAAGCCTACCGGACCTCTGGCATGCAGTTTTCCTGTACTGATTCCCACCTCTGCTCCGAATCCATAACGGAATCCATCTGCAAATCTGGTAGAACAATTGTGATATACTCCTGCACTGTCAATCATTTGAACAAAGAATTCCGCCGTTTCGTCATTCTCAGTCACAATACAGTCTGTATGATGGGAACCGAAATAATTAATGTGCTGTATTGCTTCGTTTACATCCGATACCAATTTTATGGAAATTTCCATATCATTGTACTCCATGGCAAATTCTTCTTCCTGCATGATTCCCACTTCCATCGCCATCAACTTCTGTACTTCTGCCGTACCGTTTACCTTCACATTTTCTTCCGTAAACATTGCTGCCAGAAGGGGTAAAAACTCTGTCGCAATATCTCTGTGAATCAATAATGTCTCAACCGCATTACAAGCTGCCGGATAATTTTTCTTGGCATCCAGAATCACAGTCAATGCCTCTTCCCGATTTGCATCCTTGTCCACATATATATGACAAATTCCGCTGGAATGTCCCATTACCGGAATCTTGGTGTTTTCCATAATGTATCGTACAAACTGATTGCTTCCTCTGGGAATCAGCAAATCCACATCACTGTCGCATTTTAAGAGTTCATCAATTTCGTTGTGTTGCTCAGCCTGAAGCAAACACTGTTCCGGAAGTCCCGCCTTGATTACTGCATTTTTAATAATCTCAAAAAGCACTCTGTTGGTGTTAGCGGTTTCCTTACCGCCTTTCAGGATTGCGCAGTTACCACTCTTAATACAGAGTGAAGCCACCTGCACCATAGCATCCGGACGTGCCTCGAATATTACACCGATTACTCCGATGGGTACACTGATTTTCTTTAGTATCAGACCATCGTCTAACTGTCTATGCATCAGTACCTTTCCGATAGGATCACTTAATTCCTTCAGCTCCAAAACACCGCTGATACTGTCTCTTAATTTATTCTCGTCGTATTTTAATCTCTTCTGTATGGACTGTGCAATCTGCTTACTTTCCGCATACTCCATATCCTTTTTATTAGCTTCAAAAATCTCCGCCTTATTCTGTTCCAATGCTGTCGCGATAAAATCCAAAGCCTGATTCCTTTGCTCTATAGTAGAAGCTGCCAGCACAGGTGCACTTTGTTTCATCTTTTTCGCTTCTGCTTTAATCTCCATTTTCCTATCCTCACAAATCTATTCTTCAAGTTATTTCTTCTGTCTTTCGTAAACTCTGCCGTGCTTTTCACACATTCTACTGCATATCCACCAAATCCCAGCTCATGGGAGTTCCCATTTTAGCATCTTTTGTTATTTTCTTACCCAATATTTCTTCATAGTACATGGTATGCAATCCGTTTGCCGGCCTTATGGAACGCAGATTTTCCGGTGTAAACACATCTCCGGCTTTCATGTCTTCTGCCACAAAAAGGGAACGGGAATGCTCTCTTTCCCTTGCCGCTTTCGGAGTCAATTCATAAGTAACCTTCCCCAATGCCAATTCGATTTTCCGTATATTATCTACCATTTCCTTAAATTCCTGCGGTTCCATAGAAAATGCTGAGTCAGCGCCTCCATCCGCTCTCCTCAAGGTAAGGTGCTTTTCTATAACCTTTGCTCCCAAGGCCACTGCGGCTCCGGGCACTGCACTTCCCATCGTATGGTCGGATAAACCCGCAATACAATCAAAGGTTTGTGCTACAGATGGAATCGTTCTTAAATTAACATCCTCATAGGGTGCCGGATAAGCCGAAGTACACTTTAAAATAATCACATTCTCATTTCCTGCTTCTCTGCAGGTTTTCACAGCCAGCTCTATATCTGCCAAATGCGCAATGCCGGTTGCTAAAATAATGGGTTTTCCTAATTTGGCAATCTTTTTCAACATAGGAATATCGTTGATTTCAAAAGATGCTATTTTGTAAGCCGAAACATCCATCTCTTCCAGAAAATCCACTGCAGTCAAATCAAAAGGCGAAGAGAAAAACTCCAGCCCCATTTCCTGTGCGATTTTTTGTAACTTAGGTTGCCATTCCCATGGCGTATAAGCAGTCTCATACAACTTATGCAAAGTAGTACCATCCCAAAGAGTACCCTGTGTGATTTGGAAACACGAATCATCACAATCCAATGTAATGGTGTCGGCCGTATATGTCTGTATCTTTATTGCATCCGCTCCGGCATCCTTTGCTGCCTTCATAATTGCAACCGCCCTATCAAAATCCATATTATGATTAGCAGACATCTCTGCAATAATAAAAGTAGGGGAATTTTCGCTGATTATATGATTGCCGATTCTGATTTCTTTGTTCATTCTTCTTCCTCATCTCCTAACGAAAAATCTATTTTCTCATATTTTTTTGTTTCTCTGATGTCGAACCATCTTTCCTTGGTCATGCGCATAAAAGTAACATCATAATAAACACCCTCTTTACAAATATGATTGTAAATTTCTTCCACAATCTCACAACCACATAAAAGATGTAATTTAATAACCCCCATATTCAAGGTAAACACATCACTGTATAGAGCATTTTTATCCAATATGTCAAATATATAGTCATACATGCTCATTTCCAGGGAGAGCGCTGTTTTAATACTACGCAACCGCTTTTCCCCCATATAATAGGCCCATCCCAGATTGCCATCCTCCCTGGTCAAACCGGTAAGATTAATAACCCCCGCTTCCTGACCGTCTACCAAAATCATCCAATATGACACATCCGGATTCTTTCTTATGGACTCAAGCCATCTTTTCTGTCCTTCCAACGTAAGCTTAGGATTGGTATTCATATAGCGGGTGATGTCCTCGTCCATACGCCAGTTCATTATCTGTTCCAAATCCTTCTCCCGGATTCGTCTTAAGGTAACAGCCATACAAATCCCCCTTATATCCCGCAAAGCTCTAACAACTCTTTCACATTGGTAATCTCTACCGCTTCATCTAAGGATATTGATATACCAAGCTGTATCTCCAGTTCTCCGATTAACATAACATGGGTCAGCGAATCCCACTCTTCCAGGTCATCCATCGTCGTATCTTCTGTAATAATATCTGCCGGCACTTGTAACACTTCTGCCATTAACTCTAACACTCTATGTTTCATCTGATACATCCTTCCTTTTTACGTAAATCTTTTGGGCCGTTAATTCCTTATCTATTTGGGTCGCCTACACAAATGTAGCATAATACTCTCTTATCTTTTCTGTCGGAATCTCAATCTGATAACGCTTTGTACCGTCTTCTTCCAAGGCAGTCTGCTCATATCCCAAGCGGTAATAAAGCTGCTCCACAGGCTTATTCTTGGCTGTAGGAATATACATTCCCTGAAGTATTTCATAGCCTTCTTCTGCCAAATCTTTTTCTATTATGCTGACTATTCCATATTCCACATATTTCCCCATAACCCGACAACTTAATACAAATTCTTCTATCATAGGATTTCCCGAAACATCCACAATCACTGCACAAACAATACCATAGTCTCCGAAACAATCCTCTATTCTGTATAAATAAACCCTTTTGCAAGCATCTTCCACTATCTTTTGGATTTCTTCCATGGTGTACCTGCGAGTAGTTAGGTTAAACTGATTGGTTTTATTCACAAGCTGTAACAATCTCTCCAAATTCTTACCGGCATCTACCCTTTCTATCTCTATTTGAAGTTGCTTCAAATACTCCTCAAAGCTGGTGGCCTGTTTTTGTGCCTCATCCCGCTTTACCTTTTCTGCATACTGACGGGTTTTGGCCAAATCTTCTGCCGTAACAAACGGTTTCTCGAAAAACTCATGATAGACTTCACACATTCTGCCTGCCAATTCCTCCGGCCTGTCCGGGAAATCAGGCACCTCTACCATCGGCAGAATCTGCTTAATCAACTCTCTTTCTGTGGGATTATCGTCAAAAAACACAAATGAGTCAAGTCCCAGATTCAGTTCTGATGCTATTTGGGTGATATTTATATTTTTCTGCTCCCAATTTATTTTTCGAATCACGAAATCCTCTTCCCTCAAAATCATATGAGGATGATTTCGTATGATGGAAAGTGCGTCCTCCTCATTGTTCTTGGATACAATCCCCAAAATCACACCGGACTCCCGCATTAAAGCAATAACCCTTTGCAAATTCTTATATGCAAGTCCTTCATGGTCATCTGACAGAATAATAGGACTAATATCGTGTTCTCCCGCAATTCCGCCCCATAAGGTATTGTCCAAATCTAAAAGCAACACCTTTTTAGGTACTCTATCCAACAAATCAATACAGTGCAGTATTTTTTCTCCCAATCTTTTCTGAGCTTCTGCGGTATGTAAAATTTTACCCATATACCAGGTCTTTAAGGAAAAGCTGTTTTCTTCCCCCAATTTACTGATTATGTCATGATAGGAAAATACATGAACATTTCTATACCTTTCACAGAGTTGCTGTAAACGGGTATTCCACAGATGCTCCAATCTCTGTTTCTTTCCTTCGCTTAAGAAAGACGACGTCTGTACTCCCCACAAATAGGCATCAGAGATATAGTATTCTCCCTGTTCCAATCTGCCGGTTTCAAAAAGGCGAAACCATCGTTCAATCTTTTCCTCACACCCGTTTGAAGTGCATTCCTGCTCCAGTACTTCCAATAAGTCCATAATCAGAAAAGTGGTATCCGGTGCAAATACATGATACCCCGACCCCTTATCTAAAAGCAAACCCAACTCATTACCATAACCTTCCGTTTCATATACCTGATGGGTTTTCTTTAACATACGAAGCACAAAATTCATATTTATATTGGATAATAATGCTATCTTATGACTCATTCAGCTTTCCTCTTAATATTTGGTATTTCATCTCCGCAATTTCCCAATCGGTTAGGGTGTCAATATCCTGCACCTCCATCTCAGAAATTACCAAGGGCAAAATATCTCCTAACATTAGCTTCCTGTTTTTCTGAAAAGGTTTGGTTTTAAACACATAAAACTGTCCCACATCATGATAATGCTTTTCCAAATCCTGAGACCGACTGTCAATATATTGCGGATACTTAAATACCAGCCTATCATTTTCTACTACCATGGCTCTTTGTGGCGGATAAGAAAATCCCACCACCGGAATCAGTGTTTCTGCCGAAGAAGCTTCCAACTGCTCCACAGCTTCTTTTAATCTCTCAGCTGTAATAAAAGGAGCTGTAGGATAAATGCAACATCCTATATCAAATGCTTCTCCTCTTTTTTCATACTCTTCCAATACTTCCAAAAGCACATCATTTGTTGTAGCAAAATCATTCGCCGTTTTATCACTTCTGTAAAAGGGCACTTGTGCCCCATACTCCATCGCTATACGGGCAATTTCCTCATCATCCGTGGATACCATAATCGTATCAAAAATACCTGTTTCAATAGCCGCCTCTATGGAATAAGCTAAAATAGGCTTTCCGCAAAACTCCTTAATATTCTTGCGCGGGATTCTTTTGCTACCGCCTCTGGCTGTAATAATAGCTACTTTTCGCATGAAATAATTCCTTTCTTTTTATCCCTTCTATACAATAAAACTACTCCAAATACCGTCAATACTGTAATTCCTTCTGCCACTCTCCAATACCATGGACTCACAAACCGTGTACAAATCACGCCGCTGTATCCTTCCGGCACCTTCACACTAACAGAATGATTTTCTCCATCAAACACTTCCAATTCTTCTTTTGTGTCTACATCGTATGCCACATATCCCTTATAATATAGCAATGGCATGGTCAGAATTCCTTCTCCCGAACCGATATTATAGCAGTTCACATCCACTTTCAATGCGCCCTTTTCAAAGCCTTCTATGCAGACATTCTCACTACTTTCAGGGTTTCGGAATACCAAACGGGTCTGATCTGTTCCGTAGGGCAGATATTCCGCACCTGCTATATACCCGTATCCCATGCCGGAAGGACCGTAAATCTTCATATATTTTCCTTTATGCAAATGATCATTCATACCAAACAAACTGGTAAGTACTGTCAATCCGCAAATACTAATAACAAATCCGCCCACAAGGCTTTCTTTCCCGGATACTAATACATATTTTCCAATAATACCTGCCAGAACAACTAACATGATATTAGCAATCGTCAATAATCTGGTTGGAAATTGCAGACTGGAAACCAATACTGCAAGCACACCATTCACAGTCTGTATCCGGTCCCAGGGAAAAACATTGAGACTCATAACCATACTAATGATAGCAAACACGCTTACCAATATACCCAGATTTATATCTTCCCCGGATAATCCCTTCTCCTTCAGACCCTGTTTACCTTTTGTAAACCATAGATACAGCCATATCAGTATCACTATCAATAAAATGAATCCAATTCCCACCGGTGCCGTTTCCACCATTCCGGTATGCTTAAACAATGTATTATCTCCATAGAAGGGAATTGGAGTAAACAAATGTGCCACATAAAGTCCTCTTTCCTGAATGGTTCTGGCAGATACATTCTGAATCACAAAATTTCCGGTAACCATATAATCAAAAAAGGGAACCAGAAACCATGCGGAAATCAAAACACTGAGAATAACCGTTTTCGTCAGAACCAAGAAAGTCGCTTTTCTCAAAACCTTTTTCCACAATATGATACACAACAAAATGGTAAATCCGCCTACTAACTCGCATGTCAATAAATGTGACTGTATTAATCCTGCAAAAGCCACTGTTAGGGGCAGAAATGTCCATTTATATGAATTGGTTTCTGAATCTTGCGTAAACACCCGATAAAACCCATATACCAATAAGGGTAAAAATACCATAGCTTGCATCTCTCCCAAGGAACCCTTCACATACATATTGAATATTCTGTATATGGAAAGGACATGCAACATGCTGCACAAAACACCTATATATTCATTCCGAAACATCTTGCTGAAACAATAGTATGACACCAGTACCGTTATCAGATTCATAATCATCATATAAATTCTATAGGATGTAGTAATTGTAAAACCTATCATCCGCAATATGGCTGCCGGCAACAATGTAATCTCCGGATAAAATATAGCAGAAGCATATCCATTACCCTCCAGCCAACGGGGTGCTATTCTTACCGGAAACTGTCCTGACAAAATACCATCCTTAATTCCTTCTATACGATTCAGATGATAAGTCACGTCTCCGCTCTCTAAAATATAATCCGTGAGTAATGGTAACGAAGAAAAAATCCAGATAACTCCTAACCCAAACATTACTCTCTTCGTTCTCTCCGATACCCCCACCAGCTTATCATATTCACGAAACAGCAGTACGGAATTGCATAAAGCAATACCAAATAATAGTACTGTCAAATAAATCCTGTTTAAGGCATTGGTTTCTCTTATGGTAAGTCCGCCTACTATCAGTGTTCCGGCATTATAATCCACTTGTACGGCAATAGGTCCGGCATCCCTTAGCAGCCACATATCTAAATTCGTTTCCCTCAGTGCCGCATGAAAAACATCACCATTCGCAAGGCATCCTCTAAATCCGGCCGCATCAGCAATCACCTTGCAACCATTCACATAATCCGTATCTGTCTCATATTTCAGTGATACTACATAATGACCTCTGGGCAAGCTTATCCCTTCAAAAGCCATCATACTACCGGTAGCTCCGGTCATCACATCAGCCACATATCCCTGTCTTTCTTGCAAATAGTCTCCAAATTGAACCGTAGCTTCTTCTACACCATATTCATAAATCCTGCTTTTTCCAAACAAACCTGCAATGCCCCATATCAGAAGTAACAGTTCCATTCCCAGCAGGATAATCCAATTCTTCTTTTTCCAAAGGTGCAATTCATTTATCTTGCCAAGCGTTTTCATACAATTCTCTCCTTAAAATGGTACTATATTTTCAACTTCTTGCGGACTTTTCTTACCCAAACCTTAAGACCATAATAATTAAAAAACTTAATTGTTGATTTCTCTAATAGTGCTATCATCTGCTTTTCTTCTTCATTAGTCAACTTCTGATAATATTCATTTTGTTGAAAATTCGGAAAAGCCTGCCACATTCCCTGCTTCAAACTCTCTACAAAGGACAGTTTTCTATTTTTTGCTCCAAGCATATAGGAAAACAAGGTATTTACAAAATAAAGTTCTGTAAAACGATATTCTATTTCCTTCAAATACTTTTCCGTAAATCCTCTGTCATTACACTCCTGCAAGAATATAGACGCAGCCACCATTCTGTCCTTACATTTCTGCACCGTTATGTAATGCACGGTTGATGAATTGTGTTGATAGTAATAATACAGTGGTTCCTCCACTTTCTCAAAATGAGTGAAGTATAACGACCATACAGGTCCCGCACAATTATCCTCATAAAAAATACCCTCCGGGAATGCCAAATGATTGTCTCGGATTATCTGATGCTTGTAAATTTTTATTACCATACTGCCGGAACGCATAATCAGTTTTTTGTGCTTCTCATTATCCAACACTCCGGTTTGATCCATGCTGTTGTTTTGCACAATTTCTCCAACTTCAAAGGTTTGATTATAAACCAGGTTATAATCACACCCCACCATATCAGCGTCGGTCTCCTCCGCCTTCTTTAGAAGCTTTTCATAATAATCAGGACTAATCCAATCGTCACTGTCAATAAAACCAATCCATTCTCCCGTTGCCTCCCTTAAACCGGTATTCTTTGCACCACCTTGACGTTTATTCACCTCATGAGACAGTACCTTGAATAAGTGCGGATATCTTGCCTGATACTCCATAAGCACTTCCTTGGACCGGTCAGTAGATGCATCATCCACCGCAATAATCTCATAATCTGTTATAGTCTGATTCACTAAAGAATCCAAACAAAACTGTAATTTATTGCCCGCCACCATATTGTAGACAGGAACGATAACACTGAGCTTCATTTTCTTCTCCCATTATCTTCTTTCCAAATTAGCTTTGCCGTTCTCCACCCGATATACAATGTCACACTTTTCAATGGTTTGCAGTCTGTGGGCTATAATAATCAATGTCTTCTTTCCATGAAGACGATTGATCGACTCCATAATAGCGGCTTCCGTATCATTGTCCAATGCAGATGTGGCTTCATCCAAAATCAATACTTCAGGATTATTATATAGAGCTCTGGCGATACCGATACGCTGTCTCTGTCCGCCGGATAGTCGGATACCTCTTTCACCGATACCGGTATCCAATCCCTCCGGCAGAGTTCTAATAAACTCATCCAGCTGTGCCTCTTTCAACACTTCCCACAAGCGTTTTTCATCTATCTTATCCTCCGGCACACCAAAAGCCACATTCTTACGGATGGTGTCATCCAACATAAAAATCATCTGGGGGATATAACCGACATTCTTTAACCATGCACGGTAGTTTTCGTTAACATCCTTACCATCTGCTAAAATCTTTCCACTCTTTACTTCCAAAAGTCCCAGCAATATATCTACCACAGTACTCTTTCCTGCACCGGATGTTCCTACAATACCCACACTGGAACCTACCGGAATCGTCAGGTTCGCCTTGTCAAAAATCAACTTTTCCGTATTGGGATATGCATAAACAATATCCTGTAATTCAATCTGACGTTCAATGGGCAGCTTCTCATCTGTATCCGTAGCATAGGACATATCCACCTTCTCTCCATTGATTTCATCCTGCAAGTTGTCACTTACGCCCATAAAGAAAGGCTCAAAATATGCAATATTATTAATCTGATTATTCACCCGATTCACACAGGGCAACATCACCAGCGCCGCTGCTCCAAAGGCAGTTAATGTAGTCACCATCTCTTCACTGGGCACGCCCGTCAGAATCATGTACATCATATATCCCATCATGCACATAACACAGATGGTTTCAATCAGAAGCTTGGGTACCTGATTATACAAACTGTACTTCTGTACCGCATCCACATATCCTTTACCACACTTCACATACTCAGAAACGAAATACTGTTCCTTACAGGAGATTTTCACTTCCTTAATCCCCTGTACGGTCTGGGAAATCCATTTAAACAAACCACTGTAATAATTCTGGTTGTCTTCACCCGCTTTATGCAATATGGGTTTTAATACCTTCTTGATCAGTACCAGTAAAAGAAGCATCACACCTGCCACCAGAATGGTCATAACCGGGTCCTGTTCAAAGCAGAAAACCACCATAAACGCAAACACAATAATATCAGACAGCAATGTTAAAAGTGCCAGTATCAAGGCATACATGTTGTTTACATCAGAAGTAATACTTCTCTGCACCACTGCTGTATCCGCATTTAAATAGAACTCATATCCCCTGCGTAAGTAGTTCTTCATCATACGTTCTGATGTACGGAACTGATTGGTATATACAAAAGCCAATGTGGCTTTCTGCTGTAAGTACAAAAAGGAATTTTTCACAACAAACACCAGTATCAGCACAATCATAGCCAAAACGGTAAAGCGAACCTCTGAACCATCACCAAACAAAACAAACAAATCATGAAGCATACCCTCTTCATAAAGCTTTTCCCGATCCATTACCAATTCCACGACTGACAAAATCGTACTGACACCTGCTGTTTGCAAAAATGCACCGATTACCATCATAATTGTAAGCCATACCATGGTTCTTTTCTGTTTTTTATCTAATAATACATTTAATTTTTTCAGTATCTGTAGCATTATGTTCCTTCCTAATCCCTTTAGTAAATCTGTTCATTCTGTCTATGCACCAAAGGGTCTTCGTATTTATCCATAAAATCCGGTCCTAAACGAACACATTCCTCTGCGAACTGTAAATTCCTTACTTCCGTAAGTACACCCACCACTTTCTTGAAAGTCAGCCCCGGGAAAAAATTAAGCATTTCCATAGGAACAGTTGCATCAAACTGGGGATACTGTGCAAAGTGCACTCTATAATCCAATTCATCTCTGGGATGCGGTTTAATAAATATGGTACCTTCCGGTTCATACATCTTAATCACATCTTCAAATATCTGTTTACGAATATCCAAAGTACAAAGGGGGTCTGTTAAGATAAGGATTTTATCTCCCGCCTTATTGCTTTCTGCTATCTGTTGTTGCAGCTTGGGCATATCACGAACAAATGCCTTCAATATAATCTCTTTATCTTCCTGACTGAGATTCTCCACCAGTTTTTGGCGTGGTACCTCAATGTACTTCTTACAAGGATATTGAATCGCCGAAATATCATTCACTTCCATATCAAGACAATACTTACCGTAACCATTTTGAATAAAAATCAAATTCAATTTTTCCGACATAAAAGCCTTTAACCCAAAATGTCCTCTGTTATCATAACGGGCTGCATCATAATTTTTCAGGCAATTTAATCCATCTTCCACTGCATGATATTTTATATGATTTTGGTTCAGATAAAACCCTATAGGGTCTGAATCACAATATACATATATCTCCTTATATTCTCTAAAATTCACAGGAACATAAGGTGCCTCCAACTTGGCATATTTCCGGGTAAACCAAATCCTGTTCCACAAGTTCTTCACCAGGCTACCGGTATCCTTCCGATATTTAGCCAATTCAGGAAAATAATCATCTCTTTTTTCATCGAACTCTACGACTTCATCAAACAATTCCGTGCTTTCTACTCGTTCTTTCAACTGTTCAAAGTCTATGGATAAACTACTTAACACCAAAGTGGCTTGTCCGCGTTTTTCAATCGGCAGATTCAACTCCTTCAAATAAGTCACATATACATGATAATAGGTATGACATACATAAATCCGTTCTTTCATAATGTTCCTATCCCGTTTTTTACATCCGTCCTAATAAATATAGTTTCCCACATTAAATTTCATTATAACAAAAATGCCATTAAATAGCAACTTTCATGCACAAAAAAACAAGGATTTAAGATGCTTGTTTATAAAATCTTAAATCCTTGTTCAAAATTTTATTATTTCAACATAAAATAAGTTTCCCCGTCCAAAAGTCGGATAAAGAAATACACGCCACAGTAGAGCTGATACAGGAAAACCGCACCTGCAATACAAAACAATACCTTGTACATTCTTACGTATTGATCCTTTTTCCAAAGTTCAATCCATTTTACAAAGCTCAGAACAAACAAATAGAATATAGCAAAGCAATAGCCCCAAAGGAAGTTTCCGTCATTGGAACGGCTACCGGTCTCCGCCAACAACAAAGCCTCCAAAAAGCCGATACCGGCTGCCATCCATGCAAAAAAGTACCTCTTATCCTTTATCAATTCCTTTATGGAAAACACAGCTACCATTAACGGGAACGCCAAAGAACACAGAACTGCCGCCTTGGGTCTGTCCGCATGTAAGGAAAAGGTAAACCATGGATTCCAGGCAAAGCCCTGTCCTGTATCTTCACCGAAAAGCACCATATTTTGCCAGAGTACCACTCCGCATGCCGGAAGCACCGCGCAACCAAAAACAAATATCTGCTTAAAAGGCACCTTATGAAACAAATCCCACAAAAGTTTCAATGCCATGGCAGGTGCAAATACGGTCAAAAAGCTGGGCTTGATACCGGTGGTCAATACCAGCAGCACCATAAAGCTAATCCACTGTCCCGGATGAATCTTTTCCCTGTAATTCTCCTCTATTTTCAGATACAATAAAATACTTGCCAGGGCAAACAACCTCATACATAAATAGGTTGAATTATGCCACAAATTACCGGACTGGTAACTCACATAGCGGTAACGGCCCGCCCATTCCAGAAAGAAGGGCATCACCAGATTCAACATCAACGCTCCGCCCAAAGTAAAGGAGTTTCTTTCCTTCCGGCCGCTTAAAGCCTGTATTAACTTTTCCGTCAAAAGTACGGTAGCCACACTCACTACCGCTAAAAGTACCGCAATCAACCAAGTGCTTTTTCCTGCCAACAGATACAACACCTGATAGGCATATGCCGTAAAACTGTAATACCAGCCATCATCCACTATCATACTGATATGGTAAGGTAAGTCCGACTGAAAATAACGATTGTCATAATCCAGAGACTGCACTGCCTGATTCAAATACAGATACAGGCAGGATGCACCGTACAATACCGTTAATATTTTTAATACCGAAAGCCAAAAACGGCTCCATGGGAATTTCTTTTCCACTTAAATACGCCTCATTTCCTTTTCTTCCACATCTCCGGGAGATTATCCACAACATTCGTCAACTTATCGCAGCTGATACACACAAACCGTATCATCCTTCCCCAATAACCGCAAGCCCTTGCTCTCACACAGTTCCTGAATCACGCCGCCGGTGGGTATGGTGATATATTTACTCTTTAAAGTATCGAAATTCTCTATAATATAGCTGTCATAGCAGCAGCTGATACCAAATCCCTTGGGCAAACTGTATAACATCTGCCAATCCGTCAAACAACTTTCCTCTGCCTCGGAATCAGCAAGAGTATCAGAAAATACCCAGATTACCACATTATCATAATTAGGTGTATCTTCCTCTTTCAAAGTAAGTTCCTTCTCAAAAATCCCTTCCCAGGCTTCCACTTTTTCCACTCTCTCCGGTGTAGCAAAGCAAATCTGATAATCCACGGGGTCTGTAGCCTTCATACTGTACAGGTACACGCACAAAGCACTAAAGAACATCGCCTTCTTGTAAAACTTCGTCTCCATACCGCTCAGTACAAAAATACCCATAGCCATAAAGGTCAATAAATGCTTGCTTCCCTCTTTCATCTTATACATCAGAATCAACGCAATGGACATGGCAAAGAAACAAAAAGCAAAATAGAAATATTTCCATGCTTTTTCTTTGTTCTTCTTCATCCACTCAGCCATTCCCTGCCACAGGAACAGACCCATAAGTACCAAATATCCTGTAAAGAAGGCACCCTCTGTAAAACCGCTTCGAATACCCTCTACAGTCAAGGCCAGGAATCTCCTGCCATCATACCAGAGACGACTGAACACTTCTTTGATACCGGTGAATATCTCGCCTCTGAAGAAGGGCTCCAGCCAATCTGTCTTAAACAATGGCGTAAAATATTCTGCTGCCAGATAATGATTGATAGCCCAGTAAGTAACCGCAATCACACACAGTACGGATACTCCGCCAATAATTCCCCACTTCTTATTTCTCTTTATCCAAATTATCATGGGCCAAATCATAAACAAAATTAAATAAGGTCGCATCAAGGTCATTACCCCCGACAGGATTAGCATCCATACCAGTCCGGCTACCTTCTTCTCCCTCTGATACCACTCCAATACCCCATAATACACAATCAGCATACTGAAACAGATACATTCCGGCATAACTCGCAGCATATAGTAAGAAAAGGGAGTAAATACACTAAAACATATGGTAAGCAAGAAAATCTGCTTCCATTTCGGCTTTACCAAGAGTACGAACGTTATACAAGCCAAGGACATCAGCAATATATTACAGTAAATGGGGGACATCATATTCCACCCGAAAATTGCTCCAAACAGAAGCCATGGAAAAACCAGCACCGGACTCCAGGCTGCAAAGGACAATTTCAGGGCATGACTTTCGTTAAAGCCGAAATATCCCTGGGGACAGCCGTAGGTAAGCATACTTTCCACCTGCTTAAAATAAAACAACTCATCATTCCAATCAGATGCCGGCAAATAAATATCTTTTATTCCGTAGCCGTGAATAGCACAGGTCACTGCGCAACACAAAAGAGGCAGTAATCCCATCATTACTGCCTTCAGATACAATATTTTATTTTGCTTCCACAATTCCTTCATAACGCTCTCCCGAAGCAAGTTTCACTACTGTATTGTTTCCTCTGCATCCGTATTGATTCGCTCTCTGATTACATACTGAGGCGAATTGTTCATACTGATATAAATACGTCCGATATATTCTCCGATCAGCCCCAGCATAATCATAATCATACCGCCGAAAAATACCAACGCTGCCATCATGGAGCTGAAACCAAGGGGTACATCAGGATTGATAAATTTCTTCAATATGGTATAGATGCCGTAGGCAAATCCCAAGAATGCACTGACAGCACCCACACAGGTAGCAATTCTTAATGGTTTCACAGAGAACGCCGTAAAACCATTAAACCAAAGTCCCAAAAGCTTCTTCAAAGTATATCCGGAAGTACCTTCTTCTCTTTCTCTGTGATTTACCACCACATTGGTAATATTCTTGGTGGCCCGCAGTACCAGACCGATTACATAAGGATATGAATTCTCGTAGCGGATCATATCTTCTACAATAAAGCGCTTAACTGCAAAATAGCTGGATACATAAAGCTCCTTGGGCTTTTCCAGCATCACTCTGGTCATCAGCTCATTCACCTTACTTCCCAGATTACGGAAGCCGGAATGTTGCTTGTGCTCGTATTTGGCATAAACTGCATCAAAGCCTTCCTCGAGCTTTTCAAGCAGTTTATTCACTTCATCTGCCGGAGTCTGACCATCATCGTCCAAACACACTACAAAATCTCCCTGTGACTGACGCAGACCCGCCATTAATGCTGCATGCTGTCCGAAATTACGGGCAAATCCGATACCCTTCACATAAGGTTTTTCTTCACACAATCTGCGAATGGTTCCCATGGTATTATCCGGAGAACAATCATTAATCAAAATCACCTCAAAGGAATACTTCTCCTGCAACGCTTCCATGGTGATTGCAATTTCATTTACCACACCTTCAACCGTATGCTCTGAACGATAACAAGGTATTACAAAACTAACTTTCTTCATTCTATCCTCACTTCTGTACTAAAGGGGATTAATAATTCCCATCAATACAATATCCCTAAACTTTCCATTCACAAATACATCATCATGCAAAAAAGCTTCTTTTACAAAACCGGCTTTTTCATAGCTGCGAATGGCCTGCAGATTCTCTGCATATACCCGCAAAAACAAGCGATGCAGTTTCAACTCTTCAAAAGAATACCGTATCATCAGCTTTGCCGCCGCGGTTCCGTACCCTTTGCCACGGGCATCCGCAGCTCCGATAAATATACCGTATTCCGCTTTCTGATGTACCGGGTCGATATCTCTGATATAGACAGAGCCTACCGGCCGGCCGGTTTCACATTCGCAAATCATCATTTGTACTACTTTACCGGTGTCAATCATGGTCTTAATCCAATTTTCATGACTCTCTCTGGTAAACAATTTCTGGTAAATAAAATTCCCTCTCACCGAATCACTATTTCGCCATGCCACAATATTATCCGTATCCTCGTAAGTCATTTTACGCAAATAAACACCTGACTTATCATCCCAATATTTCATTATATTCCTTCTTTCCTCACACCATAGCTATGGTGTCAATGAACGAATTTCATATACCTTAAATCCTTTGCCATTCTGTAACAACACTTCATCGCAGGCAATCCATTCACAAGCTCCGAATCGAGACTCCAAATAGCTATCCAGCCACTCAAGGTCTTTCTCTTTATCTGCAAGTAACCTGACCTTGCCGGAAAGTAATGCTTCTGCAGCATCCTCTACATCCATTTGACGAAAAACTTCCCGGGACAAAGGACTGGCACTGAGCCATCCTCCTAATAACATCATATTTTCCGCATACCGGTTATATTGTGTTTCTGCATATTCCACCACAGAAAAAACATCCATTAGGTAAACAGTCTCCGAACTCTGTGCACAATAGTCCTTCAAATCATCCCATTCCTCTTGTATCTGATGACGCTTCTCCAGTTCCTTAAAGGTATCCTTCCACTCAAAGAAGGATGCTACCATCAAAAGACCGATACATACACAGCCTGCCACCTTCTTTGTAGTAATACTTAATTTCGCCTCAGATATTATCATCTGTAACATGCCTAACAGCAAAAGAATCTCTATCAAATACAATGACACGGATATTCTCTCAGGGAAACGTCCTTTCCATATCAGGTAGACCCATACAAAGCTACGCCCGATTTCCAATACACCCAGTATCCCCAGGTTCAGCCATTTTTTGCACCATACACAACAGAGGGCAATCAAGCAGACCGTTACCACCCATATATAATTGTATGGTGAATCATTGTAGCGTATATGCAGATAATATTTGTAAACACTATCTTTCAGCGTGGAAACCTCTTTGGTCCTATCCGCCATCGCTTCCGTTATTCTGTTTGCAATATCCTGCATTCTTTCCCCATCAATGGATGGCTCCAGCATATTGTTATAACTGTATAAAACATCATATTCCATGGCTGTCATGCCATAGACCGTACTATCTTCTTCATAAACGGTTGTGGACAAAAAATCCGTATAGTCATAGAGTTGTGTCCGTGCATCATTATAAGCATTGTAATCCTTCCACTCGGCGGAAGAATAGCATACCGTATGAATTATGCTGCACACCAACATACAGATTGTCAATACTGTCAACCATTTCCCTTTTCGGATGCACTCCCTTTTGCGTTCTGATGCGGGCATCAGGAACACCCGAAAAACCATAGCACAAAGTACAAACGGAATACTCAAAAGACCAATCTGTCCTCGAACTAAAAATGCCAATAACAGCAATACACCGGACCGGATTCCTTTGTCTCCTTTTGCCAACAAAAAGCAGGCCGTGGCTGCAAGCAATGCCGCTATCAAGGTGTAATGTGTATAAAGCAGAAAAGGAATATATATGGCAATCGCTGCCAAAACACCCCTTACCCACGACTCAAAGGACTCTGCAAAGAAGACCATACAAGCGAAAACAGAACCCGCAAAAAACAACTCCATCCAAGGTATAAAACCTACCACTCTGTATAGGATAGCCAACACTCCGCTCAACGGATACTGCATATATACCGCATGTCCATCCGGAGTTCCTGTATATGCGCCACTGAGAATGCTTCTCATAGTCACATCATCATTCAGATAAAATACCGGAGTACTAAGTATAATCAACACTACTGTTACAATGAAGAGTGCGCCTATACAAAGCCATTTCCTGCCAGTTGCTTTCAAACCATTTCTCCCTTTACATTTTCCGCTTTAAATCAGAATTCACCAAATTACGACGATACTCAAAATCTCTTCTGTCCTTCGCCACAGTTCCATCCAGTATCAATCCTGCAAACAAGGACTGGAGACCTGCCAAGACCATAAAACCACATACAATAAGAGTTGGAAATCTTGGTACCAGACCCGTATCCAAATATTCACCCAGAATAGGAACAAATAAAACCAATGCCACCAAAACCAACAGCAGGGCGATCAATCCGAAGAATTTAATCGGGCGGTAATTTTTGTACAACTGTAACATCATCTTAATCACACGTATTCCATCCCGGAAAGTATTCAACTTCGATTCACTTCCCTCAGGACGGTCTCTGTACTGTACCACCACATTTTCTACCTGCAGACTGTAATTCACTGCATGTATGGTCATTTCTGTTTCTATTTCAAATCCGGAGGAAACCACCGGAAATGTCTTTACAAATTCATAGGAAAACGCCCGGTAACCGGTCATAATATCCTTAATATCCGTATGAAAAAGACTATTAATACTGGTACGCATTAAGGTATTTCCGAAATTATGAAAAGGTCTCTTATTCTCCGTGAAATAGGTAGAAGATAATCTGTCTCCCACCACCATATCCGCATTATGATTCAGTACCTTGTCCACCAGCTCTTTTGCACAATCTAAGGGATATGTGTCATCACCATCAATCATCAGATAACATTGTGCATCGATTTCACGGAACATTCTTCGTATTACATTGCCTTTACCCTGCTTATACTCCTGACGTAGTACAGCACCAGCCTCTACTGCAAGCTCTGCCGTACGATCAGTGGAATTATTATCATAGACATAAACCACAGCTTCCGGTAATGTACTTTTTACATCACATACCACTTTTTTAATGGTTCTCTCTTCATTAAAGCATGGTATCAATACTGCAATCTTATCCATGACACCCTCCGTTTTAGTAACTTATCTTTCTTCTATTTTCGAAAAGCTGCTATCAATTTCTTTACGGCTGTAATCACATCTTCTACATCCGCATCACTCATAGAATAGAACAAAGGAATACTTAAAATCTCCGAATACAATTTCTCTGCTTCCGGACACAGACCTTTTTCATAACCAAGCTTCTCATAATAGGAATGCCAGTACACCGGAATATAATGCACCTGGGTACCAATATTTTCTGCTCTCAAGGCATCAAAAAACTCTCTTCTGTCGCAGGTTAACAGTGACCTATTCAGACGCAAAATATATAAATGTCTGGTGGTATCGGACTCCGGAATCTCCTGCTGTACCAGAATCTCCGGAATTGCTCCGAATACTTCATCATATCGCTTCACAATCTCTTTTCTTCTTGCCGAAAAATCCGGAAGCTTTTCCAACTGACTCAATAAAAGTGCTGCCTGGATATCTGTCATTCGATAGTTATATCCCAAATCCACCTGTTCGTAATACCATCCCGCATCGTCAGGATTTTGCATCTCATTCTGGTTACGGGTTATCCCGTGAGTAGGATATAAACGCAACTTACGATACAATTCTTCATCATTTGTGGTTACGGCTCCGCCCTCGCCACTGGTTACGGTCTTCACCGGATGGAAGCTGAAGGTGGTCATATCTGCAATACTTCCCACCGGCTTCCCATTGTATTTGGTACCGATAGAATGTGCCGCATCCTCAATTAATATCAAGTTATACTCTTCGCAAATCTTACGGATTTCATCCAGTTCTACTGCCTGCCCGGTAAAATCCACCGCCACAACAGCTTTGGTTTTCTCCGTAATCTTCTCCCGGATGGATGCCGGGTCAATATTATAGGTTTGGGGATTAATATCTGCAAATACCGGTGTTCCTCCGCAGTACAGCACACAGTTTGCGGAAGCAGCAAAAGTAATAGGGCTTACAATTACTTCATCCCCCGGTCCGATTCCTGCTGCCATAGCCGCAATATGAAGCGCTGCGGTACCATTGCTCACTGCCACCGCATACTTAGCTCCTGTCACCTCGCAAATCTTCTTCTCCAGCTCCGGAATCTTTGGTCCGCAGGTTAATGCCGGACTTTTCAAGGTATCCACCACTGCCTGTATAT
>SVFL01000027.1 GCA_015056885.1 Lachnospiraceae bacterium | reverse complement strand
GGGGGAGAAAGAACTATTACCTGATTGACACTAGGACAATTATATCATGGGCTTAACTAAGCCTATTGAACAAAATAAATTAAGTTATCAAGGTACATTTATGTATCTAAAAAATATTATACGAGTGAGGAGAATCGTATGAAAAATTGTTGGAAGAAAATAATGGTGGGCGCAATTGCGGGTGCGATGCTTTTGACCGGCTGTGGCGGAGCACAGGAATCTACGGGACAGAACATTTCTCAGGTAAATGGAGGAGGGACAGAAGGGCAGGATCAGTTGGCTCGTATTCAGGAAGCCGGTGAAATGACGATTGCTATGGAAGGTACCTGGGCGCCTTGGACTTATCATGATGAGAATGATGATTTGGTAGGATTTGATGTGGAAGTAGGCAAGGCAATTGCTGAAAAGCTTGGTGTGGAGCCTGTGTTTATTGAAGGTGAGTGGGATGGTCTTTTGGCAGGACTTGAGGCAGGACGCTTTGATATCATGGTAAATGGCGTGGAGTATACCGATGAGAGAGGGGAAAAATATGATTTCTCTGAGCCGTATGGATATATTCGTACCGCCATTATGGTAAAGGAAGATAATGCAGAGATTCAGTCCTTTGAGGATTTGGCGGGTAAGACTACAGCAAATACGATTTCCAGTACCTACGCCCAGCTTGCAGAAAGCTATGGAGCTACCGCTACCGGTGTGGATGATTTGAACCAGACGATGGAACTTTTGATTCAGGGAAGAGTAGATGCTACTTTGAATGCAGAGGTGACTTTCTATGACTATCTGGCAGTCCATCCTGATGCAGATGTAAAGATTGCGGCACTGACAGAGGATGCCTCTCATGTATGTATTCCCATGAGAAAAGGTGATGATAGTGCAAGTCTTAGGGAAGCGGTTAATCAGGCTATTATAGAGCTTCGTGAGGAAGGCGTGTTGGCAGAGATTTCCGAAAAATACTTTGGGACCGATATTACTGCGGTGCCTGCAGAATAATAATGAGATGTATGAAACAGCTGCCCGTTTGGACAGCTGTTTTTCAAAAATGTAAAATAAAAAAGAAAAAGATACATAAAGGATACATTTCCCATTTACAATGTATCCATCACAACAAATGATAACGGAGGGGAAATGGGTGTTTCATATTTTGCTTGTTGAGGATGATGCTCAAATCAGAGAGGTCATTGAAGATTATTTTGCTGCGAAAAGCAACGGTGAGATTCAGATTCATACAGCGGCTGACGGACATGCAGGTCTGGAGGCCGTGTATGAGCGTGAATATGATTTGTGTATGCTGGACGTAATGCTTCCCGGGGAAAGTGGCTTTGAGATTTGTAGAATCATCAGACAGCAAAGTATTGTTCCGATTATGTTTCTCACAGCGAGAAATCAGGAGGAAGATGTACTCTACGGATATCAGCTGGGTTGTGATGACTACCTTGTAAAACCGTTTTCGCTGGCAGAGCTTTATGCCAAGACATTAGCTTTGTTGAAGCGGGCGAAGGGAATGGTGGCTTCCGCAGATATGGTTTGTGGTGATATTGCGCTGAATCCGGCAAATTTTACTGTGAAGGTCTGTGGTGAGACCGTGGAGCTGCCGCCCAAGCAGTATGCCATTTTAAAGTATCTCATGGAAAATAAAAATCTTGTCATTGAGCGGGAGCTTTTGCTGACCCGTATCTGGGGATATGATTACGAGGGCAACGAGAGGGTGGTGGACAACCATATCAAGAAGCTTCGCAAGGCGCTTGGGAGTGCCGGGGGGCAGGTGAAGACGGTGATTACAAAGGGGTACAAAATAACAGAGTAAAAGGGAGATTGTGATGAAGAAAAGAAGGACATTTGGCAATGTATTTTTGCAGCGTTTTTTTTGGATAACATTGGTGTTGGCGTTTCTGTATTTGATTGGACTGTCTATGTTTGTAACGGTGTCTAAGGATGAATTCCGGAATGGATATTGGGAGGCAGAGAGCACCAGACGCGACGGAATGCGGGAACTTGAGGAAGAGGAGTTGGAAGACTTTGATAGAAAGCAGCAGTTTAAAGGGGCTGTTATGGCGGAATCTGCTAAGGTAATGTCGATTCTTTATGATGCGGATACAAAGGAAAAAATTGCAGGATGCGAGGAGCAATTTGTAGTTGCAAGAAGCAGGACGGATACAAGCCCGGCCACCATGTATTGTTATCCCACTGCAAATATTCCGGGATGGAGTGAACACAGAGAGAAGGTTGCGGCACTTAAAACAAAAACAAATCTTATTCATGAAACGGTGGAAATGCCTTATTTTTATCAGAAGGGTGATAAAGTGGTTCCCGGTCCGTTTACCGTGTCGGTCAGTGTGACGGATTTGTTTGCCTATGAGATGGCTACTGATGGATATGAGCCGGAATATGCTTTTGTCAGCTCTTTTGATGCGCCGGAAGAAGTTACAGATGAATATGAGAAGAAAGAGACTGCAATGGATAATTTTGTGCTGGAACCGATTTTGGTAGGTTACAGTCCTTCCAATCCTTGGCTTCATTCCTTTTATGGAGGGGCAGATGAAGCATATACGCTTTTGCAGGAACAATATGAAGTAATCAAAGAAAATGGGGAGGTTGTTGACTACGAGGAGTATAGTTTTTTAAAACTGACTATGGTGTCTGTTATAAATGAGGAGCTGAAGGACGGCAGAACGGTGGGGGGGCTTTCGGTAGCCTGCTATGATGTGTGGAAGGCCTGGGGGTGGGCTTTTGTAATAATTGCAGTTGTGTTCCTGGGATTTGGTGCAGTACTTGCTTTGGTATTGGCTAAAATATCATATACAAAAATAAAAGCACAGTATCGCATGGAGGATTATCGCAAGAATCTTATGAATACCATGGCACATGATTTGAAGAGTCCGTTGATGTCCATTTCCGGTTATGCAGAGAATCTGGAGAATAACATGGCTCCCGACAAGCAGGCGCATTATGCCAAAGAGATTCAGGGAAATGTGCAGTACATGAATCGAATTATTGAATCTGTATTAGAACTGTCCAAGGTGGAAAAGGAAGGTCTTAGCCTGAATCGGGAAACGGTTGATGTGGTTGTATTGTTAAATGAAGTGCGAAAAAGATATGAGCCACAGTTGAGGGAGAAGAATCTGCAAATAGAAAACAAGGGAGAGACAATACTGAAGGCAGATAAAGGTCTGATGTTGCAGGTGTTGGATAATCTGTTGGGGAATGCGGTGAAGTATGCAATGCCAGGGAGTGTTGTGAAGGTGATTTTGAGCGAGAAAGAACTGAAAATGGAAAATGCCTGTGAGACCGATCTTTCGGATGTTGTGGATAAGCTCTGTGAGCCCTTTGTAGTGGGCAGTGAGAGCCGCAGCGGTAAAATGGGAAGCGGCATGGGACTCGCCATCGTAAAAAATATTTGCGAGCTTCACGGTTATCGATTGAAAGTAGAGTGTGAAAGCGGTCAGTTTGTTGCCAAAATAATTTTTCAAAAAAATAAATTTTAATGTTACACTTGAATTTGTATTGCGTCTTTTAAGATGAAGACATAAAAATACAAATCAAAAAGCATGTAATATGCAAATGGAGGCAATTATGAAAAAAACAAATGTAACATTTACTATGGCAACTATTATCTGTATGGCGGCACTGACCGGATGTTCTGCAAATGTGACAGTAGAGACACCTACTGCGTCGGCGGGGACGATTGCGGTTACAAGTAGTAGTTCTGAGGCAGTATCCGAGCCGTATGTAGCACCTTCTGAAGCGGAAAATAAAGAGGAATCCAAAGTGGAAGATAAAGAGGAATCAACACAGACTGTGGCAGAGGAGTTTGCAATTTCTTTTGACTACAAAATTGACGAAAGTACCGGTAAAGAGTATGCTATTGTAAGCGGAATGGGGGATCGGGGGAGTTGTTGGACCTATGAGACAGGAAAGTTTGATGTAGGACAGTGTAACAGCGTGGAGTATCTGAGTAGTCCGGCAGGAAGAGTATATGTGAATGAGGGAGGTACGATTGTTGCCCTTGATGCTTATGACGGAAGTGTGATTTGGGAGAATAGTACATATCAGGGAAGTGGTTCTGTCAGTACGGTTGATATGAATGATAATTTGTATCTGAGTTCCTATTTTGATTCTACGTTACTGGTGATTGATAAGGATGGTAATGTCGTACAGAATCTTGCTTGTTATGGAGACTATTTCTGGCCTGCATGTATGGCCTTTGATCAGGAAGATATGTTGGTGATTACCTTTGACTGTGACGAGAATGCCAGTGTCACTGTGAATCCCAAGGATTTTACTTACACAATTAATTAAGACATAAAAGAGAGGCTGTTCATTCTAAGTTAACAGAATGGACAGCCTCTGAATATTTTGTCTTATGCGTTTGCCAGTGCAGACAATTCAGCCAGCATCTTGGGCATCTCGGTATCCATGTTCTCGTTGGAGAACTGGCAGGTACCCACTTTTCTATGGCCACCGCCGTTGTACTTGAGCATCAGACTTCCTACGTCTACCGTGGAAGTCTTGTTTAAAATGCTGTAGCCAACTGCTGCGGAGCAACCCTGACCGCCACGGCCGCTTACAATCCACGCAGAAATATTCTGCTCGGGATACATGCTGTAAATCAGGAAACGGTTGCCGGAGTAGATAGGGTCAACACCTCTCAAATCAGAGATAATAAGGTTGCCGTCTACGCGGGTGTATTTCTTAACCATCTCCATGAATGCCTTGGTCTGCTCGTGATATACAGCAATACGCTCCTGAACATCGGGAAGAGCAAGAATTTCGTCTGTAGTCATGGTGCGACATGCGTCGATAAGCTTTTCCATGAGCTGATAGTTGGAGATGGTGAAGTTACGCCATCTGCCAAGACCTGTTCTGGGGTCCATGAGGAAACCAATCAAAATCCATCCCTCGGGGTTTTGAATCTCGTCAATAGTCAGATTACCGGAATCTACCTTGTCAACAGCTTCCATCATATCATCGAACTGAGGGAAACGCTCTTTGCCGCCGTAGTATTCATAGATGATACGTGCGCAGGAGGGGGTGATACGGCTTTCGCCCTTGTACTTGCCCTCAAGCTGAAGTCTCTCGTGTTCGCTGGAGTGGTGGTCAAACCACAGTCCGCAACCCTCTACATAGGGTACGTTTGCCAGACAGTCGTCTTCCGTAACCTCTACCAGGCCATCCTGCAAATCCTTGGGATGTGCAAATTTCCAGTGGTCAATAATGCCGGCTTCCTTCAAAAGTGCGCCACATGCAAGACCGTCAAAGTCAGAACGTGTAATTAATCTCATGGCAATCTCCTTTTGTATGTATTTTCTCGTAATAACACGAATGTGGAGATAATGGGGCTCGAACCCACGACCTCTTGCATGCCATGCAAGCGCTCTCCCGGCTGAGCTATATCCCCTGAATAAAAAGCTATAATCATTATATCATAATAGCGCAAAAAAGAAAAGAAAAAATGTGATTGAAAACCTATTGACAAATACTTTTATGGTGATATAATTTGAAACGTAAAACATTTGAGAATCAAAATATTTTAATGAAAAAGTTTATGGAGATACGTTTATGACTGGAAAGATACTGGGAACAGGTTCCTGCGTGCCTGCCACCTGTTGGGACAATAACAAGCTTGCAGAGATGGTAGAGACGAACGATGAATGGATTAAAGAACGTACAGGTATTGCACAGCGTCATGTGGCAGGGAAGGAAGAGACAACCGCTACATTGGCAGCAGGAGCATGTAAGGCTGCTCTTGAGAATGCCGGCGTAAGTGCAGAAGAAATTGACCTTTTGATTGTTGCAACTGTTTCTCCGGGAATGCTGGTTCCCTGTACTGCATGTGAAGTGCAGAGTATTATCGGAGCAGACAATGCAACCTGTTTTGATATGAATGCGGCATGTACCGGATTTTTGATGGCACTTAATACTGCACAGGCTTATCTGGCACAGGGAATTTATCGTACCGCTTTGGTTGTAGGAGCAGAGACGCTTTCCAATCTGGTTGACTGGAGTGATAGAGGAACCTGTATTCTCTTCGGAGATGGCGCAGGAGCAGCAGTGGTTCGTGCAGAATCTGAGGACAGATATGCTCAGGTTACTCATTCTACCGGAGCAAAGGGTGGAGTGCTTACTTGTGCAAGTGCAAATGTGAACACTGATGTAAAGGAAATGCCTAACACTCATATTCAGATGGATGGCGGTGAGGTATTTAAGTTTGCAGTGTCTAAGGTGCCTGAGGTAATTAATGAGCTTTTGGCGCAGGAGAATCTTACTGCAGATGACATTGACTGTTTTGTGTTGCATCAGGCAAATGCACGTATTGTGGGTTCTGTTGCGAAGAGAATTGGCGGAGACGCTGAGAAGTTCCCCATGAACATTGCAAAGTATGGTAATACATCTTCTGCAAGCATCGGCATTATTTTGGATGAGTTGAATCGTTCCGGAAGACTGAAAAGAGGTTCAAAAATTGTACTGGCAGGATTCGGCGGCGGTCTTTCTTATGGCGCAAGCCTTATTACATGGTAATACGACCCGAAAGGTCTAGGTATTATAAATTAAAACAATAACAAGAAAAGCAAACAAAAAGGAGAACAAAAACAATGATGGATCAGATTAAAGAAATCGTAGCAAAATCTTTGGGTGTTGATAAGGACAGCCTTACTGCAGAGACTTCCTTCAAGGATGATTTGGGTGCAGATTCCCTGGATCTTTTCGAGCTGGTTATGGCTCTTGAGGAGGAGACCGGTGTTGAGATTCCTTCCGAGGAGCTTGAGAACATCAAGACTATCGGCGATGTAGAGAAGTATCTGAACGCTTAATTTATTAAGCCTATTTAAATCATTTATACTCAACAGAAATTCGACAGAAACTCGAAATAAGAGAGGAAAAGAGAATGAAAACAGACATCACCAGATTACTTGGAATTGAGTACCCCATTATACAGGGAGGAATGGCCTGGGTGGCAGAGCACCATCTTGCGGCAGCAGTGAGCGAGGCAGGAGGTTTGGGCCTTATTGGTGCAGCAAATGCGCCTGCTGAATGGGTGCGCGAACAGATTCGTGCACTGAGAGAGTTGACTGATAAGCCTTTTGGTGTGAATATCATGCTGATGAGCCCCTATGCAGATGATGTGGCAAAGGTTGTGGCTGAGGAGAAGGTTCCTGTGGTTACTACCGGTGCGGGCAATCCCGAGAAGTATATGGCAATGTGGAAAGAAGCCGGTATCAAGGTGATTCCCGTTGTTGCTTCCGTGGCGCTGGCAAAGCGCCTGGAGCGATGCGGTGTTGATGCTCTGGTTGCAGAGGGTACTGAGGCAGGCGGACATATTGGTGAGATTACCACTATGGCTTTAGTTCCTCAGGTAGTAGATGCAGTAAATATCCCTGTTATTGCAGCAGGAGGTATTGCAGACGGCCGTGGTATGGCAGCAGCATTTATGTTGGGCGCAAAGGGCTGTCAGATTGGTACCCGTTTCCTTGCTTCTGAGGAGGCAGTGGTACATGAGAATTACAAAAAATGTGTATTGAATGCTAAAGATATTGATGTGAAGGTGACCGGAAGAAGTACCGGACATCCCATCAGAGTTATCCGTAACAACATGGTTAGAGAGTATCTTCGTCTGGAGTCAGAGGGAGCAGGCCTTGAGCAGCTTGAGCTGATGACCGTAGGTGCGCTTCGTCGTGCCGTAGTTGATGGTGACGTAGAGAATGGCAGTCTGATGGCAGGTCAGATTGCAGGTATGATTAAAGAAATCCTTCCCTGCAAGCAGATTATTGATAATCTTGTGAGTGAGACGGATGCACTGATGAAAGGAACCAATATTTATGAGTAAGATAGCTTTTATTTTCCCCGGACAGGGTGCCCAGAAGGTGGGCATGGGCAAAGATTTTTACGAGCAGTTTGAGACCGCAAAAGAGGTTTTTGACAATGCCAATGAGTGGCTTGACATTGACGTAAAGGCTCTTTGCTTTGAAGAAAATGATATGTTAAATCTCACTCAGTACACACAGGCAGCCATGGTTACTACTTCCATGGCTATGGTACGTGTGCTGGAGGAGAAAGGACTTCGTCCTGATGTGACCGCAGGTCTTAGCCTGGGTGAGTATTGTGCAATTGCAACCGCAGGCGCTATGAGCCTTAAGGATGCAATCGTTACCGTACGTAAAAGAGGAATTTTGATGGAGCAGGCAGTTCCGGCAGGAGAGGGTGGTATGGCCGCAGTTCTCGGTATGGAAGCTGCTGATATTGAGGCAGTTCTTGCGCCGATTGATGGAGTGAGCATTGCAAACTACAACTGTCCCGGACAGATTGTAATCACCGGTGTAAAGAGTGCACTGGATACCGCTATGGAGAAATTGAAGGAAGCGGGCGCTAAGCGTATTGTTGAGCTTGTAGTAAGTGGTCCTTTCCATTCTGCAATGCTTCAAGAGGCAGGCGAAAAGCTGGCTTGTGAACTGGAAAATGTGGAGCTTTCCGAGCTTGAGATTCCTTATGTGACCAATGTTACAGCGGATGTTGTGACAGATGTTAATGAGATTAAGGGTCTTCTTGCTAAGCAGATTTGCGCATCTGTAAGATGGCAGCAGAGTGTGGAAAAGATGATTGCAGAGGGTGTGGATACCTTTGTAGAAATCGGTCCCGGCAAGACTTTGACAGGATTTTTGAGAAAAATCAACCGTGATGTTACAGCTTATAATATTGAGACTGTAGAGGACATGGAAGCGGTTTTAGAAAAATTATTATAAATGAGATTTGAAAAGCAAAACAGGAGGGTGACATGGAGACATTAGACAAGATGGACGTATCCGGTAAGGTTGCTATTGTAACAGGTGCTTCCAGAGGAATTGGACGTGCAATTGCAATAAGACTGGCAAAAGATGGTGTGTTTGTAGTTTTGAATTACAATGGCTCAAAGGAAGCTTGTGAAGCAGTAAAAGAAGAAATTATTGCAGCCGGCGGAAATGCAGTTACATATTGTTGTAACGTGAGTGATTTTGTGGCTTGCGAGGCATTCTTTAAAGAGGTTATCGGTGCATACGGACATGTGGACATTCTGGTGAATAATGCAGGTGTAACTAAGGATGGACTTTTGATGGCAATGTCTGAGGATGACTTCAACAAGGTGTTGGATGTCAATCTGGGTGGAACCTTTAACTGCATCAGACATGCTGCAAGACAGATGATTAAGCAGCGTGGCGGCAGAATTGTAAATATTACTTCGGTGGTGGGAATTCATGGTAACGCAGGTCAGGCAAATTATGCGGCTTCCAAGGCAGGTGTTATCGGTCTGACCAAGAGTGCGGCGAAGGAACTTGGTTCCCGCGGCGTTACTGTAAATGCTGTGGCTCCCGGATTTATTGAGACGGATATGACAGCAGTACTTCCTGAAAAGGTGAAAGAGGCATCCATTGCCGGCATTCCTTTGGGTTGCTTTGGCGCACCTGAGAATGTTGCAGATGCAGTAGCTTTCCTGGCATCCGACCAGGCGTCCTACATCACCGGACAGGTGCTTAGTGTAGACGGCGGCATGGGTATGTAAGTAAAGGAGAATTGGATTATGAAAAGACGCGTAGTTGTAACAGGTATGGGTGCAGTAACCCCTTTGGGAAATGATGTGGAGTCCTTCTGGAACGGCGTGAAGGAAGGTAAGCTGGGTATCGACAAGATTACCCGTTTTGATACAAGCGATTATAAGGCAACTCTGGCGGCTGAGGTTAAGGATTTTGATCCCGGTAAGTATTTGGATGTAAGAGCTGCAAGACGACTGGAGCTTTTCTCCCAGTATGCAGTAGTTGCTTCCATGGAGGCAATGGAGAATGCTGGTCTTGACATGGAGAAGGAAGACCCTTTCCGTGTGGGTGTTATCGTTGGTTCCGGTATCGGAAGTCTTCAGGTTACCGAGGCTGCAGTAGCAAAGCTTCATGAAAAAGGACCTTCCAGAGTGGATCCTCTTCTTGTGCCTAAGATGATTGCAAATATGGCAGCAGGTAATGTTTCCATTGCAACCGGTGCGAGAGGTAAGTGTACGAACGTTGTAACTGCATGTGCAACAGGTACTCATTGTATCGGTGATGCGTACAGAGCAATTGCTTATAATGATGCGGATGTAATGTTTGCCGGAGGTACTGAGGCTTCTGTATGTCCCATCGGTGTGTCCGGTTTCCAGGTGCTTACTGCTTTGAATACCACAGATGATCCCAAGAAGGCTTCCATTCCTTTTGATAAGGATAGAGGCGGTTTTGTAATGGGTGAGGGTGCAGGTGTAGTTGTACTTGAAGAGCTTGAACATGCAAAGGCAAGAGGTGCCAAGATTCTGGCTGAAGTTGTAGGTTATGGTGCAACTGCAGATGCTTATCATATCACTTCCCCTATTGAGGACGGAAGCGGTGCGGCAAGAGCGATGACTGATGCGATGAACGAGGCCGGTGTTGAGCCCGCCCAGGTGGATTATATTAATGCACACGGAACTGCAACTCATCACAATGACCTTTTTGAGACCAGAGCAATCAAGCTTGCTTTTGGTGATGAAGCATATAATTTAAAAGTGAATTCTACCAAGTCTATGATTGGACATCTTCTGGGTGCAGCAGGCGGTGTGGAGTTCATCGTTTGTGTTAAGACCATTCAGGACGGATTTATTCATCAGACTATTGGTACCGAGAATGTGGATGAGGATTGTGATTTGAACTATGTAATTGGTGCGCCTGTAGAGCAGGAGGTTAAGTACGCGATGAGCAACTCTCTTGGCTTTGGTGGTCACAATGCAACTCTTTTGATTAAGAAGTACGAGGATTAATTGGTTAAACGGAGTAAAGTAATGGAATTTGAACAGATTTTAGAATTAATAAATACTGTGTCTGCTACCGGGCTTAGTTCTTTTACCTATGAGGCAGAGGGCGTTAAAATTGCTATGAAGGGTAAGCAGGCACCTGTTGGGAATGTGGCAGCTGCACCTGTGGCAATGGCGGCACCTGTAGCGGCTTCAGTGGCTGAGAGTCCTATTCAGATCGGAGATATGGCAACACTTACTGCAGCAGCACAGCCTGCGGCAGAGGTACAGCACAATGGCAAGATTGTAAAATCTCCTTTGGTGGGAACCTTCTATGTGGCTCCCTCCGAGGATGCAGAACCCTATGTGCGTGTGGGTGATACCGTCAAGAAGGGACAGACCCTTGCTATTGTGGAAGCAATGAAACTGATGAACGAGATTGAGAGTGACTACGATGGTGTGGTTACCGAGGTTCTGGTGCAGAACGGTGAGCCTGTAGAATATGGTCAGCCCCTTTTCTGCATCGGTTAAGAGGTAAAAAATATGAATTCATTGACAGTAAAACAGATTGAGGAGATTATTCCTCACAGACATCCCTTCCTTTTGCTTGACGGAATTGAGGATTATGTACCCGGTGAGTATGCAATCGGATATAAGTGTGTTACCTTCAGAGAGGATTTCTTTGCAGGCCATTTCCCTCAGGAACCGGTAATGCCCGGTGTTCTGATTGTTGAGGCATTGGCTCAGGCAGGTGCGGTAGCAATTCTTTCTCTGCCGGAAAATAAGGGAAAAGTAGCATACTTTGGCGGAATTGACGGATGCCGTTTTAAGGGTAAGGTAGTGCCCGGAGATAAATTGCGTCTTGAGACCAGAATCATCCGCAAAAAGGGACCCATCGGCATTGGCGAGGCCAAGGCTTATGTGGGAGATAACCTGGTTGTAAAGGCTGAACTGACCTTTGCAGTAGGTATGTAAGGTAAGGATTGGAGACAGGCATGATTCAGAAGTTATTGATTGCCAATCGCGGCGAAATTGCCGTGAGAATTATAAGAGCGTGCAGAGAACTTGGAATTGAGACCGTAGCGGTATATTCTGAGGCAGATGCGGGAAGCCTTCATTCAGAGCTGGCAGATGAAGCGGTGTGTATCGGACCGGGTCCCTCTTCTGAGAGTTATCTCAATATGGAGAGACTGATTAGCGCAGCGATGATAACCGGTGCAGATGCCATTCATCCCGGTTACGGATTCCTTTCGGAGAATGCACGATTTGCAGAATTGTGTGAGCGTTGCAACATGACCTTTGTAGGACCTTCTTCCGAGGTAATTGCCAATATGGGTAATAAACAGGTTGCAAGAAATACCATGATTAACGCAGGGATACCTATTATTCCCGGAACAGACCGTCCTGTTATTGATGTGGAAGATGGACTGAAACTGGCAGAAGAGGTTGGTTATCCTGTTATTGTAAAGGCTGTGCTGGGTGGCGGCGGAAAGGGTATGCGTACTGCGTTTTCCCCTGAAGAGTTTGAGAAGGCATTTCTCACAGCTCAAAAGGAAGCATTAGCTGCTTTTGGTGACGGCAATATGTATCTGGAGCATTTTGTGGAGCATCCCAGACACATTGAGGTTCAGATTCTGGCAGATAATGAAGGAAATGTCATTCATTTGGGTGAGCGTGACTGCTCGATTCAGAGAAAACATCAGAAGCTTATTGAGGAATCTCCTTCCGCAGGCGTTTCTGATGAACTCAGAAAGAAGATGGGAGAGGTGGCTGTACGTGCAGCTAAGGCGGCTAATTATGTCAGCGCCGGAACCATCGAGTTTTTATTGGAAGCAGATGAGCGCTTTTACTTTATGGAGATGAACACCCGAATTCAGGTGGAACATCCTGTGACGGAATGGGTAACAGGAGTTGACCTGATTAAGGAGCAGATAAAGATTGCGTCCGGCAAACCTATGAAGCTTCGTCAGGAGGATGTGAAGATTCAGGGACATGCCATTGAATGTCGTATCAATGCGGAGAATCCCTATAAGAACTTCAGACCCTCACCGGGGCGTATTTCCACATTGCACCTGCCCGGCGGACAGGGAATTCGTGTGGATACCGGTATCTACAGTGGATATGAAATCCCTCCCTATTATGATTCCATGCTTGCCAAGCTGATTGTGCATGCTGAGGACAGACCTGCAGCAATAGCCAAGATGCTTAGCGCAATGGGAGAAGTAATTATTGGTGGAATTGATACGAATGTGGATTATCAGTTTGAGATTCTTAGTGACCCTGATTATCAGGAGGGCAACGTCAATGTTGATTTCCTGAAAAACCATGAAATTGGTGGAGTGAAGATTGAAGAGTAATCATTTATTTAAAAAGACAGTAAAATATATTCCCCTGAGAGAAAAAAAGGAGACAACTCCCGAAGTGCCCAAGGGGCTGATGCGCAGATGTAATGCGTGTAAGGCAGCGGTGTTTGTGGATGAGGTAAAAGCGAATTCCTACATCTGCCCTCATTGTGACAACTATTTCCGTTTGCCTTCTCACAAGCGTCTGGCACAGATAGCAGACGAAGGCAGCTTTGAAGAGTGGGATGTGGAACTTGAATTCTCAAACCCTCTTCATTACAAGGGGTATGCGGAAAAAGTTCGTGACCTTCAGGAGAAAACAGGTTTAAAAGAGGCTGTGGTGACCGGTAAGGCTACCATTGATGGAAATCCCGTGGTTCTGGGTATTATGGATGGCCGTTTTTTGATGGCCAGCATGGGTGAAATTGTGGGTGAGAAGATTGCCCGTGCGGTTGAGAGAGCTACGGCGGAAAAGCTTCCTGTGGTGCTTTTTGCCTGCTCCGGCGGTGCAAGAATGCAGGAAGGTATTGTTTCTCTGATGCAGATGGCTAAGACATCTGCAGCGCTTAAGCGTCACAGTGAGGCAGGTCAGCTCTATATCAGTGTATTGACAGATCCTACAACAGGTGGTGTAACCGCAAGCTTTGCAATGCTGGGAGATATTATTCTGGCTGAGCCCGGAGCGCTTATCGGTTTTGCGGGACCCCGCGTAATCGAGCAGACCATTCGCCAGAAACTTCCCAAGGGGTTCCAGAGAGCGGAGTTTTTGTTGGAGCATGGCTTTTTGGATGCCATTGTTCCCAGAAAAGAAATGCGTGATACACTGGCTAAGCTGTTAGAGCTTCATAAGGAAGACAAAAACAGCGTGAAGTCCATGCTTACTGATATGACGGTGAAAACAGGCAGAAGAGATGGCATGATGAAATCCGTTGATGATTTCAAGCCCATGACCGCATGGGAACATGTGGAGCGTGCCAGAGACAAGAAACGTCCTGTAGGACACCATTATATCGAAAGATTATTCCCTGATTTTATTGAGCTGCACGGAGACAGATATCTGCGTGATGACCCCGCTGTAATCGGCGGAATTGCAACCTTTGAGGGCGTACCGGTGACGGTTATTGCCCAGGAGAAGGGTGAAGGTACCAAGGATTGCATTGCCCGTAATTTCGGAATGGTATCTCCTGACGGATATCGTAAGTCCATGCGTCTGCTCAAGCAGGCAGAGAAGTTCGGCCGTCCTGTCATTTTCCTGGTGGATACACCGGGTGCATTCTGTGGCATGGAGGCTGAGGAGCAGGGCCAGGGCGAGGCCATTGCCCGCAATATTTGTGATTTGTTTGGCATAAAAGTGCCGATTCTTTCCATTGTAATCGGAGAGGGTGGAAGCGGCGGTGCGCTTGCATTTGCTGTGGCTGACGAGGTGTGGATGATGGAACATGCAGTATACTCTATTTTGTCCCCCGAGGGCTTTGCCTCCATTCTCTGGAAGGATGGTTCCAAGGCTAAGGAAGCGGCAGCATTAATGCGTATGACCGCACAGGATTTGTATAAAGCAGGCGTTGTAGAGCGTGTGGTGGGAGAGGAGAGAACTCTTCCGGTAGGGGATATGCTTACAGAAGAAAATATGTATGGTGTGGTGAGCATCTTAAGAGCCGGAATCGGACAGTTTTTGGAGGCTCATGCAGACTACAATGAAGAGGAACTTTTAGAGAAACGTTACCAGAGATTTCGTAAATTTTAAGGATGGTGAGAGCAGATGAATGACCGCGAAGTAATTAATGATATTTTAGTGCATTTGTTTAATGACATTATGGCACTTGAAGAAGCAGCAATTATCGATAAGAAATATGAGGATATTTCCAATTCCGAGATGCATGTTTTGGATGCAGTGGGGCCTGAGGGCGGAAATATGTCGACTATAGCGGCCAAATTGCGTATCACAATGGGTTCCCTTACTACTGCCATGAACCGATTGGTGCTCAAGGGGTATGTGGAGCGTAACCGCAGTGAGACTGATAGGAGAGTAGTAAATATTACACTTACGGAAAAAGGACTTTTGGCTTATGAGAGACATCGGAAGTTTCATATGCGTATGGTAGATGCTGCTCTTAAGGATGTGAGTGAAGATCAGGTTCCTGTCCTTGTAAATATGCTTACCAATCTGAAAACATTCTTTTATCAGTACGAAAAAGTACGAACCAAAGAGTAAACAAAACACTCTGAGACGGGAAAATCCCGTTTTCAGGGTGTTTTTTGATGTTTATATACCAATTTTAGGAAAAAATTATGGAAAATTAAGTTTTGGTGTGGAATTGCTATTGATTTTATGTTATACTAAGGGCAGTCTGAAAAATTATATTTGGCGCAGTGGGCTTAAATGTAAGTATTTACACTGGTCGCCAAGGAAAGTGAGGCGCAAGGTGGAACTTAGAACAGCAGTATCACCCAAGGATGTGAAGCACTATACCACAGACCGTCTGAGAGAGGAGTTTCTGATTCAGAATCTTTTCGTGCCCGGCGAGATTAAGCTGGTATACAGCCACATCGACAGAATTATCACAGGTGCGGCAGTACCTGTATCTCCCATCGCACTTACTGCAGGAGACGAGCTTCGTGCGGAGTACTTCTGCCAGAGAAGAGAGCTGGGCGTTATTAATATTGGTGGCGCAGGAACCATTACCATTGACGGTAAGGTATACAATGTAGGCTTTAAGCAGGGCATGTATATCGGAATGGGTTCCAAGGACATTGTGTTTGCCAGCGATGACGCGGCTAATCCCGCTAAATTTTATTTGAATTCTGCTCCTGCACACACAACATATCCTACAGTGCTGATTAAGCCTGAAGGAACTCCAGAAGAGGGTGTTGTAATTGTGAAGGATGAGAATAAAGTGGAGCTTGGTTCCTTAGAGGATGCCAACCACAGAGTCATCTGCAAGTACATTCTGCCCGGTCAGGTTGAGAGCTGTCAGCTCGTTATGGGTATGACCAAGCTCGAGCCCGGCAGTGTATGGAACACCATGCCTTGTCATACACATGACAGACGTATGGAGGTATATCTGTACTTCGAGATGCCCGAGGACGCTTTTGTAATGCATTACATGGGTGAGCCTCAGGAGACCCGTCATATTGTCATGAGAAATGAGGAAGCAGTGATTTCTCCCAGCTGGTCCATCCATTCCGGATGCGGTTCCAGAGCATACACCTTTATCTGGGGTATGGTTGGCGAGAATCAGGATTTCGATGACATGGACGGCGTTGCCATGAAAGATTTAATGTAATTAAATTTTTAAAAGAAAAGGAGAAAGAAAATGAGCAACTTTACTAATTTCAGCCTTGAGGGCAAAGTAGCACTGGTTACCGGTGCATCTTACGGTATCGGTTTCGCAATTGCATGTGCATACGCTGAGGCTGGTGCAACTATCTGCTTTAATGACCTTTCCCAGGAGAAGATGGAAATGGGTCTGAAGGCATACGAGGAGAAGGGTATCAAGGCACATGGTTACGTGTGCAACGTTACCGATGAGGCTGCTGTAAATGCTATGGTAGCACAGATTGAGAAAGAGGTTGGCGTAATCGACATCCTTGTTAACAATGCAGGTATCATCAAGAGAATTCCTATGCATGAGATGACCGCTGAGGAGTTCAGAATGGTTGTAGATGTAGACTTGAACGCACCTTTCATCGTAGCTAAGGCAGTTCTTCCTTCCATGATGAAACAGAACAGCGGTAAGATCATCAACATCTGCTCCATGATGTCTGAGTTCGGTCGTGAGACTGTATCCGCATATGCAGCAGCTAAGGGTGGTCTGAAGATGCTCACCAGAAATATCTGTTCTGAGTATGCTCAGTACAACATTCAGTGTAATGGTATCGGACCCGGCTACATCGCTACTCCCCAGACTGCACCTCTTCGTGAGAGACAGGCTGATGGCAGCAGACATCCCTTCGATGAGTTCATCTGTGCAAGAACTCCCGCAGGAAGATGGCTTGAGGCTGAGGAGCTTACCGGTCCCGCAGTATTCCTTGCATCCAGCGCTTCTGATGCAGTAAACGGTCACGTTCTGTATGTAGACGGTGGTATCGCAGCTTACATTGGTAAGCAGCCCTCCTAATAAGGTTAAAGAGGTATATAAAATGAAAATTGCTTTGATTAATGAGAACAGCCAGGCAGCTAAGAATGAGCTGATTTGTGCAACTCTTAAGAAGGTAGTTGAGCCCATGGGTCATGAGGTTTTTAACTATGGTATGTGTGGTGCGGAGGATCCTAATTCTCTGACCTATGTACAGAATGGTATTCTTGCAGCAGTGCTGATTAACTCCGGTGCAGCTGACTTCGTAATTACCGGTTGCGGTACTGGTGAGGGTGCTATGCTTGCAGCAAACTCCTTCCCTAAGGTACTGTGCGGACATGTTACATCTCCCTTGGATGCATATCTGTTTACTCAGGTAAACGATGGTAACTGTGTGGCTATGCCTTTTGCACAGGGCTTCGGTTGGGGTGGTGAGCTCAATCTTGAGTACACTTTCGAGAAGTTGTTCTGTGCCCCCGGTGGCGGCGGCTATCCCAAGGAGAGAGTTGAGCCCGAGCAGCGCAACAAGAAGATTCTTGATAAGGTAAAAGAGGTTACTCATGTAGATATGGTGACCATCCTTAAGAACCTTGACAGAGAGCTTTGTAAGGGTGCTTTGTCCGGTGAGAAATTCCAAGAGTACTTCTTCGCAAACTGCAAGTGTGATGCAATTGCAGAGGCAGTAAAAGAAGTTTTAGCTAACTAATTTATAAGCACGAAAAGTGCAGAAAGAGGATTAAAATGAACGCAGTTTTAGAGCAGATTAGCAAAATCGGTATTGTACCGGTTGTAAAAATTGACAGAGCAGAGGATGCACTTCCTTTGGCAAAGGCTCTGTGTGCAGGTGGTCTTCCCTGTGCAGAGGTTACTTTCCGTACCGATGCAGCAGCAGAGGCTATCAAGATTATGACTGACAACTTCCCTGATATGTGCGTAGGTGCAGGTACTGTACTGAATGCAGCACAGGTAGATGCAGCTATCGCAGCTGGTTCTAAGTTTATCGTTAGCCCTGGTCTTAATCCTAAGACCGTTAAGTATTGTATCGAGAAGAATATTCCTATCACTCCCGGTACTTCCAGCCCTTCCGATATCGAGCAGGCTATCGAGCTTGGTCTTGATGTTGTTAAGTTCTTCCCTGCTGAGCAGTCCGGTGGTCTTGCAAAGATTAAGGCTATGGCAGCTCCTTATGTAAACATGAAGTTTATGCCTACCGGTGGTGTTAATGCTAAGAATCTTACTTCTTATCTTGACTTCCCCAAGATTATCGCTTGTGGCGGTTCTTGGATGGTTCCCGGCGATTTGATTAACGCTGGTGAGTGGGACAAGATTGAGCAGTTGACCCGTGAGGCTGTACAGACCATGCTTGGTTTCGAGCTGGCTCATGTTGGCGTAAATGCTGCAAACGAAGAGGAAGCAGAGAAGGTTGCAAAGCGTTTTGGTTTCCTGTTCGGTATGCCTGTTAAGGTTGGCGGAAGTTCTATTTTTGCAGGTACCGCAGTAGAGGTTATGAAGAAGCCTTATCTTGGTGCAAACGGACATATCGGTATCCGTACCAACTACATCGAGAGAGCTATGAACTACATGACTACTGTTCTTGGCGTAGAGTTCGATGAGAGCACTGCTAAGAGAGATGCTAAGGGCAACCTGAAGGCAATTTATCTGAAGGAAGAGATCGGCGGCTTCGCTGTACATCTTGTTCAGAAATAATTTTTTTCAAAGTTAATAAAGGAAGATGTCGCAAAGTCGGCATCTTCCCTAAATAAAACCAATAATACTTATACAAGAAAGGAATTTATAAAAATGGCAAAAGTTATTACCATGGGTGAGATCATGCTCAGACTCTCTACCCCCAACAATGAGAAGTTTATCCAGGCTGACGAGTTCGACGTATGTTACGGCGGCGGTGAGGCAAACGTAGCAGTATCTTTGGCTAACTACGGCCACGATGCTGAGTTCGTTACTGCAGTTCCCAACAATGAGATTGGTGAGTGTGCAGTAGCTGCTCTGAGAAAGTATGGCGTTGAGACCAAGAATATCGCTAAGTGTGGCGAGAGACTTGGTATCTATTTCCTTGAGTCCGGTTCTTCCATGAGACCTTCCAAGGTTGTTTACGATAGAGCTCATTCCTCTATCTCTACTGCTACCGAGGCTGACTTCGATTTCGATAAGATTTTCGAGGGTGCTGACTGGTTCCACTTCACCGGTATTACTCCCGCTGTATCTGACAGCGCTGCTGAGCTTACCGAGAAGGCTTTGATCGCTGCTAAGAAGCACGGCGTAAAGGTTTCTGTAGACCTTAACTTCCGTAAGAAACTGTGGTCTTCCGAGAAGGCTCAGAAGGTTATGACCAACCTGATGCAGTACGTTGATGTATGTATCGGTAACGAGGAAGATGCTGAGCTCGTTCTTGGCTTCAAGCCCGGTGCTACCGATGTTACCAGTGGTGAGCTTGAGCTTGCTGGTTACAAGTCCATTTTCGAGCAGATGGTTGAGAAGTTCAACTTCGAGTACTGTGTATCCTCTCTGCGTGTAAGCCGTTCCGCTTCCGATAACGGTTGGTCTGCTTGCATCTACTCCAGAGATACCAAGGAGTTCTATCACTCCAAAGAGTACAGCATTCATCCCATCGTTGACCGTGTAGGTGGCGGTGACTCTTTCGCAGGTGGTGTTATCTGCGGTATGCTGGATGGCAAGAACTTCAAGGATGCTCTTGAGTACGGCGTAGCTGCTTCTGCTTTGAAGCACACTATCCCTGGCGACTTCAACCTGGTTTCCAGAAAAGAAGTTGAGACTCTGGCTGGTGGCGACGCTTCCGGACGTGTACAGAGATAATTTTATATCTTGTGAATTTACCCCGGGTGAGGAAACTCACCCGGGGTTTTTGTGTTGTGGGGCCGGCTGTTGTATTGATGCATGAGTTATATTGGTGAGATAATCGGGCTTGCTATTTTCTTGCAGAATTTGTACAATAGAAGAAAAGGGAAGGGAGTTGGTTTTATGTTAGAGAAGCTTATGAATCGAAAGAAGCTTACGCAGGATCAATTTCAAAGAGCCAATAAATCTGTACTTAGTGTGATGACACTTTCCTATGTGGTTTTCATTATTGTAGAGCTGATTAATATGTCAGCAAAAGAGGAGCTTACATGGGTCGGGGTGCGGATAGGACTGTATCTTCTGATGGCTGTGGGAAGTCGGGTAGTGGTCCGAATGCCGGGACGGGAGTATTTTGCAATGGTATCCATGGTCGTAGGATATGGCGTTGCATTTGGGGCATTGATTGCCGGAAATGGGGTAGTGGTATTGGCTGCAGCATTCCCTATAATAATGGCAATGCTTGTTTATCTGAATACCAGAATGGTAATGATAGGATGCATGGTAGCATTTATTATATGCATTGCAAAGGCAGTTTCTTTAAAGCTTGCAGGTGACGATGCATTATTTTTCAATACACTGCTTCTTACATCATGTTATGTCATTGGAATTGTAGGTGCATATAAGGCGATTACTTTATTGGTTGCATTTGGCAAGGAAGATCAGGAAGTTATTGAGCAGGAATCGAAAAGGCAAAAACAGGTGGCCTCGAGAGTTGTCGAAATTGTTGAGGAAATGGATGGAGATTTCCGTATGGTATTGGATAGGATGACGGTTATCAATGATTCCATGGATACTGCTCATATAGCTATGAATAATATAGCGGGAGCCTCTGAGAATACAGCGCAGGCGGTAAATCATCAGGCAGATATGACAGGGCAGATTCAAACAAGTTTGAAAACTACGTATCAGACAGCTGCTGATGCCAGAGAAACTACAAAGAATCTGGAAGATGTTGTAGTAAGTGGTAAAAGGCTGGCAGATGAATTGCAGGCTCAGTCCGTTTTAGTAGATAAAAATACAATGCAGATTTCAGAAACGGTAAAGATGCTGGTTTCCAATGTGCAGAAGGTTTCCAGTATTACAGATTCTATTATCAGTATTTCTACACAGACCAATCTGCTTGCTTTGAATGCCAGTATAGAGGCGTCCAGAGCCGGAGAGGCCGGAAGAGGGTTTGCGGTTGTTGCAGATGAGATTCGCAAACTGGCGGAGGAGACCAAGGAATCTACCGAAAAAATAACAGAGATTATCAACGAATTGATGGCAGTGACAAATGAGACACAGGCAGGTATTAAGGACTCTGTTGAAAGTATTGAGGTCCAGCGCCGGAAGGTAGAAGATGTAAACGCAAGCTTTGCACATGTGGAGAAAGGCATGCATGAGCTTGGGGCAGGCGTTGAAATTATGAGCAAGGAAGTAGAGGAAGTATTGAATGCAAATCAATCGATTGTTGACAGCATTTCTCTATTGTCTGCTTCTTCCGAAGAAGTTTCTGCCGGTGCACAAACCAGCAAGGAAACGATTGATAGTACAGTGGATGCATTAACCGTATTTTCTGAAATAGTTAATGGAACATTTAAGCAGTTACAGAAATTGGAGGAGACAGTCCAAAATAAATAATAGGAATGCATCACATAGGCAAGGTGGTGGATGAGGGCAGATTATCAATATGTCAGATGAAATGAAGTCGAATAAATTTACAAAATCAAATATTTTTTGGGGGATTTTGTTTGTGGCAGGTCTGGTGTGTATGTGGAAGACGCAACAGGCAGTTCCGGTTATGATGGACGATGAGTGGTATAGCACCATTTTGTCCGCTGAGACGCCGTTACAGTCTTTTAAGGACATTGTAGATGCTCAGATTTGGCATTATAATAATTGGGGCGGACGTACAGTGGCTCATACCATTGCACAGATGATTTTACTCTATTTAAGTCCGGCTGTGGCTGATGTGATGAATGTGGGTGTGACAGTGCTTTTGGCATGGATGATTTGCGCTGTGGCCGGAGAGAAACGATTGGCGTATATAACCTTGGTAACCGGTTTTTTACATGGTTTGAATGCCAATTGGAAGTTGAGTATGTATTGGCAGACCGGAGCTTGCAATTATCTTTATACGACCATTATTATACTGGGATTTTTATGGCTATATCTTAAGATTCTGGAAAAAGAGCCGGAGAAAGAGCGCGGCTGGTTGGTTTTACCTGCATCTGTTTTGGGGCTTTTGTGTGGATGGACCAATGAGAACATGGGTCCGGCAATTTGGGTGCTTACGGTTCTGGTGATGTTGGTAATGAAGCATGAAAAACGTAAAATTCGTCTATGGATGGCAACCGGCAGCATGACTTGTATGATTGGCAGTGCATTGATGATACTGGCGCCCGGTAATGGCGTGCGCAGTGCACAGGTTGCTTCTAACGAATATGGAACCCTCTGGCAGATTTTCCTGCGCATGTACGGTATGTGCAAGGGGGCGTGGGATTTTTTGTTCCCTGTGATTGTGGTGACAGCGGCGGTTGTAGTGGTCAATGTAGTGATTTTAGGAAATCGTTTGCGCAAGAGCGAGATTCTGCTTTTGATTGGAGCGCTTTTGTCTTGGGGAGCTATGGTTTTGTCTCCCCATTATCCGGATAGAGCATCTTTTGGAACCATGTGTCTGCTTCTGTGTGTCGTTGCATCTCAGGCTGCGTCCATTTTGAAGACAAAAGACACCAAAGCGTGTAAAATTGCCATGGCTGGAATAGGAGTATTTATTTGGCTGCGTGGCATGTATTTCTTGGGAGAGTTTCTGGCAATTTGTTGGGGCTGGATACGATGAGGCAAGATATTGGTCACTTGGAAGGGCTGAAAACAACTAATTTTCAGATTTTTAAAAAATTTAAAAAAAATTGAGAAAAACAGTTGACTTTTGGTAGGAGTAGTGATAATATAATATCTGCGCGATGCGTTCGCGGAAGTGTCGGAATTGGCAGACGAGCAAGACTAAGGATCTTGTGGTGGTTACACCGTGTGGGTTCAAGTCCCATCTTCCGCATTAGGTTGGAGGCCTAGAACACTTGAGAAATCAAGCGTTCTGGGCTTTCTTTTTTTGGAAATTTGATGACCTTTGAGGGGTTCCCAAGGGTTCCCTGCTCCGACTTAGTCGGTGCGGATTCATCCTCGGTTGCGGAATCAAGAAGTGCTCTCACATTATCCAAATAGTCCTTCTGTGCAAAGCTGTAATACTTAAGGTTCGTTTCGATGGAATGCCCAAGCATTGCTGCTCTGTCGGCCGCTGATATGCCAAGCGGAAGGAGCACATTTGAATTAAGCGACATTCTCAGTGCATGATTATTTGTTACATTGAAATTCTTAGACTGGCACAATCTTCGAAGGAAGGTTATGTACGCATCTGTCTTAATCCATTCCCCATCCTCATGACAGAAAATAAATTCTGACCGGATGCCGAGAGCGTCCTGCTTACTTTTCAGCTCAAGGAGCAGTTCCTTAATCTTCTTGGTAAGAGGAAAATCTCTGCCATCTTCGGATTCGCCCTTTTCGTTTTTGGTGTAAGGCACAAGGTAATATTCCTTTCCGCCTTTCACGCTTTTATTCAACTGCTGTGAGTGGATATGGATACTGTTTGCAGTAATATCCTCCCACTTAAGGGCACATAGTTCACCAACTCTGACTCCGGTTTCGATTGCAAAAAGCATCGCATATCCATTGATGTAGTAGCTCCCATATTTTTTCATGGTCATACGTTTTCTCACCTCAGCCCTAAGTGATTCAATTTCTTCCGGAGACAATATTTTATCCTCCGGCTTTGCTCTTTTCGTATCACAGGACTTCATATAAGGCTTATTCTTGATGAAATCCACGGGATTTTCTGCAATTATCTTGTGAGAGTATGCATAACCAAAAATAAGATTTAAAATGCCTTTAAAGGAAAGAAAGACCTTTTGCTTAGGATGCACCGTATTCACCCACTCTTGAATGTATTTTTTCAATTCAATCTCTGAGATGGTACGGATATCCTTAGAAGCAAGGCTGTCTGAGATAAAACGCCCAAAGTCATACTTATTCCGTTCGATGGTATTTTCCTTGGGATTCTCAGTTACTTCTTTTTCATACAAAGCGGCGGTAAAGATGGATTTTACGGAAAAATCCGATATCCCGTCCGCATAGTAAGTGAAGAGCTTATCAATCAGCCCATCATAGGTAGTTGCCTTTACCTTTCTGCCATCAGGCATTTTCGTGCTATAATACTCCTTGGGATTATTAGGAGTCGGCTCATGGTGACTAATGGACCGCGGAGTGCCATCTGCGGTCACATGATTGGTTAGCACCATTTGCTTTCTTAGTACTCGTTCTTTTTTACTTATCATTTCTAATTCTTGTCCGGCACCGCTACTATCAATGATACCCAGTTTCATTTGTGCGTGCAAGGACTCTTTTTGATATTTCAAACTTTTCAGTAATAGTAGTATCTCTTTGTTTTCTTCCATTTGTTCTCCGATATGTGAGCAAACAAAAAAGCAGCGACACACCACAAGGGGGTATCAACTGCTTTGCATACACATAAACACAGGTTTCAGAAAAATCTGCGCTATTTATGTGAATTTCTATTTTGTTTTTTCACTGTTTATCTGTTTATTGGTTTCTAAACATAAAGAAAGAGAAGGACTACTCAAATGGCAGCTCCTTCTCTAATTCCGGTGGTATACTCATAAAGCCTTCCGGCTCCGGCGCCATGATGCGTACCCATGCACGTTGTACTCCGTACTGCGGAAAGTTATGAGTAGATATTTTTCTGTAATCTGTTTTAAATGATTGGTTCATGATTTCACCGATGGCATTGGATTGCCATGATTCCATGGTATCAAGGGGAGAATGTCCTAACGCTTCATAGAAGAGCATTTTTGTGCACACATATTGCGGGCGTTTCTCTGCAATATAATTCATAATGGCATTTTCCATCGGGTCCTCAGGCATATACTTCTTTTGCACAGCCCGAAGCTCTTCCTGCATCTCGGGAGACAAAGTCAGTTTATACTCCCCGGATTTGTAAATTACCATGACCTCTGCCCATAGCTGTGAAAAGTATTCTCTGGAAGCAGCTTCATCCTCCAAGATATGTGTCTCGGCATTATCGACATCCACCTCAATGGGAAGAAAGCGACGATTGCCCGATTTGTCCGCCGGGAGAAATTCGATTCGGTTAGAGGTTCCTGCAAATACACACTGTCTTGGATGGTCCTGCGGAAATTTATCATAGGGAGTCCGGTAATTATCGGAGAGCCTGCTGATAAAGGACTTTGTCTCTTCGATAAATTTAGCATGTAAAAGTGCCACCATCTCTGCAAACTCTACAAACCAGTGACCGTTTAATCGTTCGTGTATGCCCTTATCATTTAGCTTCCGGATATCGTCCGTAAACCAAGCATCTTCCATGGCAAGAAAGCGAAGGAAGGTTGATTTACCTGCGCCCTGCCCTCCTACAAGGCAAAGCATATATTCAAACTTGCATCCCGGATGAAATACTCTTTCGATAGCACCAAGCATAAAGACCTTAAGAGACTCGATGGCAAGAGGCGATTTCGGTACCCCAAAATATTTTGTGAGTACTTTTTGCAAACGTTCTTCCCCATCCCATACAAGTGCATTCAGCTTATCCTGAATGGGATGATAGGAATTTTGTTTTGCCACAACCCGCACGGCACGTTCAATTTGTTTATCTACATGCAGACCATAATTGACTTCCATATAAGTGATAATATTGTCCAAATCATTATCAGAGAAAGCACAACCTAATCGTTTCCAGGGCATTTGCTTTACCACATCAATCTGTCCGGTAAATTCATTGAAGCGGATGGCTTCCTTAAATGTCTCATCCCGTTGCAGGACCAGCTGACAATTCTCATTGCTCTGTTTGATATTTCCCTTGTAGTCTCGGACAAGTAATTCGCAAAGAGTAGGCTCTGGGGCTTGCGGTAAATATTGGTCAAGCTCTCCGCTTTCTTTCATTTTAGAGAGAAGCTCTTGTATCTCAGTTGATAGATTCGATTTCTGTAATTCTTTTTCGGGCATGGGTAATGACCTCCTTGTAAGTGTTTATCAGTTCAATTTGTTGCTGTATAGTTGCATGTTCCAGTTCCTCGATTATCCAATTGATGAAGTCAATATTATGGATGGCTTCCTCGTACAATGGATGACAATTCTCCAGTTCTTCCGGTGTGGTTGGCACAAGCTCTTTTGCCGCCTTGTGAAGCAGGCAGTGATATTTGCACAAATAAAAAAGAGCATCCCGTTTGTATAATCGAAATGCTCTTAAGAGTTCCTGCTCATTATTATATTTATTTGTTTTAGCGGATTTTGGTGGAAAGGTTGTATGGGTATCAATGTTCAAATGAAAATCCGCAATCAACTTCCGGGCGGCATCTATTGGAGTCAATCCGAACATGCGTTCCACAAAATTAATAACATCTCCATCTGCTCCGCATCCAAAACAATGAAAGCGATTATCCGGCTTCATGCTGGGATGCTTGTCCGGATGAAAAGGACAACATGCCATTCCGCTCCTTCCAACTTTTACTCCATAAAAAATGGCTGCCTCTTTGGCAGAGACAGCCGATTTGACTTCTGTAAATATATTCATTTATGGTCCTTTCTGTTCATCAAAATATTTTCTCTTTTACAATTTACCATGGATGCCGAAATTTGGAAATGGACATTTGGTAGACACTTGGTGGACATTTAGTGGACAAAATTCGTTTGCCGGGGAAATGCCCCACTTACACTTTAACACTGATTCACATTCCTGCAAAGTGTCAAAACCCCTACAATATCCCTACAGCTACCCTACAAAAACCCTACACTTTTGCTTTGATGCATTTAGCCGGAGGCGTAGCTTTCTCGAAATACAATTTTGAGAAATTCAAAGGGATTGGGATGCTTCCCAACAAGCTGCAAAGTGGTAAGGTATATACCTTTGCACTGCTTGCCGGTTTGCGAAATTGGCGAGTGGTGCGCACGTATGCACTGCTTGCCACTTTAGTAATTTGAGTAATTATTTATAATTGCTACAGCACACTTGAGATTATAGATTATAAGCTAAAATGTAATGGAATTGATGTAAATTATATGGTAAAATGAGCCTTGCAGAGCCTTGCGCGTGCGCAGAAGGTTCTATAAGTCGAATGCCCGCACGGAGACGTCAGGCGACGGGTAAAATAGAAACACTTGGGAATTGATTTTGGTGGCAAGATTGGAGGGCTTCATAGTGAAAGAATTAAAAGCGAAAGAATATAAACGTTTTGAGGATATAAAGCAAGTCAGAGCAGATGGAACAGAGTTTTGGTCCGCCAGAGAACTTGCACCTGCATTAGAATATACTAAGTGGGAAAATTTTCATAAAGTGATAAAGCGAGCAATGTTAGCTTGTGAAAATAGCGGAAGAAATATAGAGGAATGTTTTCCCGAGGTCAGGAAAACATCAAACATGCCTAAAGGCGGAACAAAGCCTATCGTTGATTATGAATTGACCAGATATGCATGTTATCTGATTGTGCAAAATGGTGACCCCAGAAAAGAAGTAATTGCATTAGGACAAACATATTTTGCTATTCAAACCTATCGTCAGGAAGTAGCAGACCATTTTAACGAATTAGATGAAGACAGACGGCGCTTGGTGGTGCGTGGAGATATTAAACAGTGGAATCAGATGCTTGCAGAAACTGCACATAATGCAGGAGTGATTACGAATGAAGAATTTGCAATCTTTCAGAATGCAGGCTATATGGGTTTGTATGGTGGCTTAGATGTAGATGATATTCACAAAAGAAAGAATCTTGAGGTTGGTCAGAAAATCCTTGATTATATGGGTAGTACAGAGTTGATTGCAAATCTTTTCCGTATTTCGCAGACAGAAGAAAAATTAAGGAAGGATGAAGTTGATAGTGCCCAAGTTGCCACTTCTATTCATTATTCTGTTGGTAAAGAAGTGCGTGGTGCCATAGAAAAAATTGGCGGTACTATGCCGGAAGATTTGCCTACACCTGAGAAAAGCATACAGGAAATTGAGAAGGAACAGATGGCTCGGTTAAAGGCAAAAGCAAAAGCCGGAAAGCTGATGCTGGATGAGTAGATGAATTTGAAATTGGAGGATTGATTTATGATTAGAATTATGAAATATAATGATTTAGCGCAATGCGGTATGATTTATGCAAAAGCATTTCCGCTAGAACATTGGGGCATAGATTGGACGGCAGAAAACGCAACAGACTATCTTCAAGATTTTTTTGAACAGAAAAGATTTGTCGGATATGTATATGAAGAAAATGAAGATGTGTTAGGTTGCATATTCGCTCTTTGTAAGATTTCAGGAAGCAAAAAAGAGATTTACATTAATGAGATGGCAGTGCTTCCTGAACGACAGGGGCTTGGAATAGGTAAGCAACTATTAAATGCTGTTAAAGATTATAGTAAAGATAACGGACTTGCTGGAATAGTTCTTTATACAAGCGAGTATGCGCCAGCAGCTAGATTTTATGAAAAAAATGGATTTAAGTTATCTAATGGAACTATATGCATGTATTGCGAGTAATTAAAAGAAAACGAAACTTTCAGTAAAACGTTGTGTTTAAAAGGAAGTTGGCTGGAGGTACAATACCGATGGGATTTATTTCTTTTCATTTAGATTATTACAGAGGCGAATTGCAGAAATTGGATTCTGTCGATGCCACCCCACAAACTATATATCATGCAAAGCAGCTCTTAAAGATGCTTGACGATTTGCTGGATGAAGGATACACAGAGTTGAACGAAATTCTGGAAGAATCCTGTCAAGGCGTTTCACGATTAAGGGAATATTTGCGAAACTGTGGCGTTAATCCATTTTCTATCTGTCACAAAACGATAGCCGAAACAGATGTTGTGTATGAGCAGAAAGAAATGGAACTTACAATGGCAATCAACGAACTTGTTATGTATGCAAAAGAAGGTAATACTGAAAGTGATGATGCCTTTTTGGCAAAGTTAATTTGCTTCTGTGAATGGATTGGTTATAACGAAGATACTGCATACATTTTTCTGCTTCGTGATACTCTATTGCCGTATGTCTACTATCAAAATAATAAAAAGCCAAACATCTATCCGTGGTTGCTTGGTAGAAAGACATTAACGATGCTAACAGGTAAAGAGTTCGTGGATGATGAAATCCGTGCTTCTATAATTAAAGCATTGGAGATAGGCAGATACGACAATTACGATGATTTTTGTAAAATGGTTTTGCCTGATATGCGAACTACCATAAGACGATATCCGGAAATAGAAAATTGTCTTACAGATTTGCTTAAGTCTATCAAAGAAAAGCATATCGTTGTGATTGAATCCGGCTGTTCAGGTACTTTCCCGATGCTTCTTAAATGCTTGGATGAGCGAGTTGATGTGCGAATGTATACAACTTATCCGTATCTGCTGAAAGTTTATGGAGACAAAATATATTCTCCCAAATATGAAGAAAACCGCTTATTTGAAACTATGTACTCACAGGACTTGTATTTTCAATTCTCGGCAATAGAGAATGGAAAGTTTTTCGTTAGAAAATGTAAAAATAAAGAAGTAGAAAAATATGCATTGGCAGAAGTTAAGGCTACTCTGAGGTAAGGTGTAAATTTCAGACTGCTAGTGGGGATAAAAGCATGCAAAGCTTTGAATTCTCTTGAGTGTGTGAGGTAACGTGTATGATTGAAAAAGATGATTGGCGGTTACGTGATGATGTAGAGTATTTGAAAAATAAAGAGATAAATCCGACGGACGGCGAAGAAATCACTCAATATGCCAAGCATTTGAAGAAATGTATTTTTTGTTGGGAAGAAGTACAGGACACTCCACATCAATGGTGGTTTATACCGGAGGATTTGAGTTGTTGCATTTGTGAAGAATGTTATAATGATTTTAAGGAATTGTTTAATTGGAAAGAACTGGACGGATATGATATTGAATGGTCGCAAGGAGATGTTAAAGGATGATTGGAGAATGCGAAGTACAAATAATAGAGATTTTAGATGATTCATTTTATCCTGGCATTTGTAGAGCTGTACTTGAAGACTATTATAATCAAAAACATTATTTTATTGATAAGATTCCTGTTTTGGCAGGTGTTCATGTGGATGAAATATTTAAGTTGCCTTTTGTAGGCTATATAAGAGTAGAAGTTATAAATGATTTGGGCGATGCATTTGAAATAAATATGGAAAAGCTAGATGATATAGAATCAGAAAAAGGATGTTATAGATTTGTTGTTTCAAAAGAAAAAATAAGATGTTGTGACACTTGTTGTAGGGGGTAATTATGATAGAATTACACGGTTGGTTGACTATTCACGAAACTTATGATGATGAAGATTTATGTTCGCAGGAAATGTTAGATTGCGTAAGATACAAGGTTAAAACAATTATTTCAGAAAGTGGTATAGATACAGAAATCAAATATGTAAATGGCATTCCATTTCTTAATACATTAATGTGCGCTAATCATCGTACGAAAGAGATTGATAACATCATTGAAATGTATAAAAACATTGCTCAAATAGCAACAGGGAGCTATGGTATAATATATTTACGTGATGATGAGGATAGTGAACATAGTAATGAATTTCAAATTTATTTGTTTATGCGTGGAAATTGTATTTATAAATTAGATAATGATTTTTCGCCATGTATACCTACGATTGAGGGAGAAACATACATGTGAAAATTTCAGCTTTCCGGAGCTTTTGACCATTTTGTTTGTTATTCAAAAAAGCAACTTTATAGCGAAATCCCGACGGGTTCCCTAAGGGGTTCCCTTGCGGGAGACGGTGCCGGAACCCCCTTTCTTACTGGATTTTTTGTTCCGTCCTCAATTCAAGTCCCATCTTCCGCATAGAAAATAAGAGTAGGTCAGATGACCTACTCTTATTTTTTATGCCGAGGAGTCCCTTGAACCCATGGGTTCAAGGTCTCCTCGGCATAAATGCCTCGTCGGTCGGTTCGACGGGAAAAGGTCCACCGGACCTTTTTCTATTTCCGTCTCACCCCATCTTCCGCATTATATTGAGCAACGTAAAAAAGAAAAGATTCAAGGCTGATTGCTTGCAAGCAAAGCTTTGAACTTTTTCTTTTTTTGTGCCACAGCTTTCGGGTTGCTTAATGTAATACAAAAGAATTCAGCAAATCGATACAATGAATAGGATTTATATGTTATTATAGAAAATGCGATTTGAAAAGTGTATAATGAAAATCGGAACAAGATGAAAGAGGAAATAACATGAATTTGATTAACATAGAGAATCTGACAAAATCCTATACGGAACGCAAATTATTTGATGGTGCATCTTTCTCCTTACAGGAAGGAGAAAAGGTAGGTGTCATTGGTATCAATGGAACCGGAAAGACAAGTTTGCTTAGAATGATTATGGGTGAGGAAGAAACAGATGAAGGGACTGTTATTCTTGCTAATCATGTGGTACTTCGTTATCTGCCACAGCATCCGGAGTTTGCACCGGATAAAAGTAGTCTGGACTGTGTATTGGAAGGAAACGTGACAGATGAAAACCGTTGGTCCATAGAGAGCGAAGCCAAAGCAATGATGACACGTCTTGGAATTAAAGATTTTATGCAGCCGGCGGGACAGTTATCCGGAGGGCAGAGAAAACGACTTGCGTTGATTTCGGTATTGCTTTCTCCGGCAGACATTCTTTTGCTTGATGAGCCCACAAACCATTTGGATAATGATATGGCAGATTGGTTGGAGGACTATCTGAAAAAATGGAGAGGGTCGCTCATTATGGTAACCCATGACCGCTACTTTTTGGATAGTGTAACGAACCGAATTATAGAAATTGATAAGGGGAAGATTTATAGTTATCAGACCAACTATTCGGGATACTTGGAACTGAAAACGGAACGTCAGGAAATGGAGTTGGCAAGTGAGAGAAAGCGCCAGTCTATACTACGTGTAGAACTGGAATGGATACGCAGAGGAGCCAGGGCGCGTTCCACCAAGCAGAAAGCACATATTCAGCGTTATGAGGAATTAAGAGACCGTCAGGCGCCGGTGCAGGACTCGCAGCTGGAATTAAGTTCTATTTCAACACGACTTGGAAAAACCACGGTAGAGCTGGAACATATCTGCAAGGCATATGGGGAGAAAAAACTGATAGATGACTTTACCTATATCTTTTTGAAAGGGGATAGAGTTGGATTTATTGGCCCAAACGGTTGTGGAAAATCCACGCTGATGAAAATTATTGCAGGTATGATACCGCCGGACTCCGGACAGGTTATCATTGGTCAGACTGTTAAGATGGGATATTATGCACAGGAAATTGCTTCAGAAAAGACTAATGGTGAAAATGAAATTGACTTATCCTATATGGACCCGAAGCAAAGAGTGATTGATTATGTGAAAGAAACCGCAGAATTTATCCAGACAACAGAGGGTAGTATTTCTGCATCTGCCATGTTGGAAAGATTTTTGTTTCCTCCGGAAAAACAGTACAGTCCTATTGGAAAACTATCCGGCGGAGAAAAGAAACGATTGAATCTACTCCGTGTGCTGGCCACTTCACCAAATTATATTCTGTTGGACGAGCCTACCAACAACCTCGATATAGCTACATTAACCATATTGGAAGACTATCTGGACCGCTATGAGGGAATTGTGGTTACCGTGTCTCATGACCGCTATTTTCTTGACAGAACCATGAAACGCATTTTTGCTTTTGAGGAAGATGGAAAACTGAAACAATATGAAGGTGGTTATACCGATTATTCCTTAAAGAAACTAGCGGAGAAGGAGAAGCAGGAGGAAGAACTGGCAAAGAAAGCAGGAGGTGTATCCAAGACCAATACGCAGCAGCCACAGAAAGGACAGCGTACTCGTGGCCCTCAAAAACTTAAGTTTACCTATCAGGAACAGAAGGATTATGAAACCATTGAAAGTGATATTGCTGCGCTGGAAGAAAAAATTGAGAAGCTTGAAAGTGAAATGGCTGCAGTATCAACAGACTTTGTAAAACTGAATCAGATAATGGCTGAAAAAGAAGAGGCAGAGAGTCTGCTGGAAGAAAAGATGGATCGGTGGATGTACTTAGAAGAATTAGCCGCAAAAATTGCAGAGCAGTAGAGAGTAAATATTATGAATATCAATGATTATACAAATTATATGTCGTCAGAAACGCTGATGGGGCCCAATAGCGTAAGGCTTCTGGAGGAATTATTCAGAAAATACCCTTTGCAGCTTAAAGCAGATGCTACGGTTCTTGATTTGGGGTGTGGAAAGGGGCTGACGAGCTTTGTAATTGCCAAAGAAACGGGAGCGAAGGTTTATGCAAATGATCTTTGGATTAAAGCTGAAGACAACGCCGAGCGTTTTGAAGAATGGGGAGTTGGAGAACAGATAACTCCCGTTTGCGAAGATGCAAATGATTTAAGTTTTGATAAAGGGCAGTTTCAAGCTTTGGTCAGCATAGATTCTTACCATTATTTTGCAGGTGTAGTTGGTTTTTTTGATAATAAAATTTTGCCTTTTTTGGACAGTAATGCTGTGGTATTGATTGGCATTCCGGGTATAAAAAATGAATATGCAGGACGTTCCGAAGAACTTCTTTCTGATTGGCTCGGGGATGAAGCATATATGTTTAAAAGTCCAAGAGAATGGAAAGAAATTATCGGAGACCACAACAGGATTGAAAAAGTCGAAACATGGGAAATGGAGTGTTTTGACAATGCATGGAGCGAGTGGCTTGCCACGAATAATGAATATGCTTGTGGCGATAAGCGGTATTTTGAAACAATTATCAAGCCATATACCTGCTTTGTTGGTATTTATGTAAAAATAAAGTAGCTCGAATTTGAATCTACGGGGGGGATAAAATGATACTTGAAACAGAGCGGTTAATATTAAGAGAATATAGATTAGATGATTTTGAAGCGATATTTGAAATATTGTCAGACGCAGAAACTATGCAACATTATCCGAAACCTTATGATGAAGGGATGACAAAGCATTGGATAGAATGGAATATTCAGAACTATAAGGAATATGGATTCGGAATATGGGCTGTTGTATTGAAAGAAACAGGCGAATTTATTGGCGACTGTGGAATGACGATTCAAAATATTGATGGAGAATTACTTCCGGAAATAGGATATCATATACACAAGAAATATTGGAGAAAAGGATTCGGAAGTGAAGCGGCGAGAGCGGTTAGAGACTGGGCATTTAAAAACACGAAATATGATTGCTTGTATTCATATATGAAATACACAAATATAGGTTCATATTCTACTGCTATGGCAAATGGAATGCAAAAGATAAAGGAATACCCGGACCCTAAAAACACTATTTCTTATGCCTATGCAATTACGCGGGGAGAGTGGGAAAAATTGAACGCGGACTAAGTGTTCGGTTTATAGAAAATTGGCTGCGTGTGTGGATTGCAGTGAGTTTAAAATAAGGAGCGAAGCGAAAAATGAAAAAGATTGGTTTGGTTGGTGGAACGGGGCCGGAATCTACTGTTATGTATTATAAAGAATTGAATTCTAAAATAGATGAGGCTACCGGTGGTAAGAATATGCCCGAGTTATCAATAGAAAGTGTGAATTTTCGCAGGGCGTGGGAATTGGTTTCATCGCAACAACATGAAGAATTAGCTGTGTATCTTTCTGAAAAAGTCAATAATCTTGTTCAAGGTGGGGCTGAAATTATAGCGTTGACAGCGGCTACTATGCATATTGTATTCGATGAAGTAGAAAGCAATACAAAAGTTTCATTGGTGAGTATTCCTAAAACAGTTAGTGATGAAGCTGTTGAAAGGGGGTATAAAAAGGTTGGACTATTGGGAACTATTTTTACGATGGAACAGGATTTTATGAAAAAAGATTTGCTTCAAGCAGGAATAGATGTGATTGTCCCGGATAAAGAGGATAGAGAGCTTATTGCAAAAAGAATATATGAAGAACTTGAATTTGGTATTGTGAAGGAATCGACTTTACAAGAGTTCAATGAGATAATTAGGAAAATGCGGAATGTGCATGGAATAGAGGCGATTATTTTAGGTTGTACAGAGTTACCGTTGATATTAAGTGATGAAAGCTGTTTGCTTCCATGCTTGGATAGCGTAGCAATACATATTAAGAAGATTATCGAATTGTCTCAGGATTGATACAACTTTTTGGCTTGTGAAGACAATGCCCCTGAACTTTGGGCGCAGATTATGGATGAAACGCCTTTAAAGCGTTGGGCAACACCTGAGGAAATAGCACAGTGGGCATATTTTCTGACGGTTACAAACAAATTCTGCACAGGGCAGAGCATTTTGGTGGACGGCGGAGAGGCGATCAACTATCACTTTGTTTGGAAAGAGTGAAAAAAGTGATAGTCGTGCGGACGAATGGAATATGATTAGTGGAAAGAAAGGCAATCAAGAGATTCACAATCTCTGATTGCCTTTAATGTTTTTTTTGCGCAAAAGTTCAATAGTGTTCTCCAGAAACTGAATATCTTCGTCCGGCAGGAGACTGTAAAAAATTTTGTGTAAACTAGATATGTAGTATATATATCCTCTTGGATTGATGTTAAAATAAATATTAATCCAGGAGGATATTTTTATGGCAAGACAAAGAAAACTTTCACCGGAACGCAAGGCGTTCATCAACAGCTTACTGGAGCATTACCAGCCAACGGATGCTAATGATGTGCAGGAAATGCTCAAAGACTTATTAGGCGATACCCTTCAAGGCATGTTGGAGGCTGAAATGGACCAGAAACTGGGCTATTCCAAGTACGACTATCAGAATAAAGCTACTGATGACAGTAGAAACGGCTACAGCAAGAAAACCGTTACATCATCGCTTGGAGAAATCGATCTAGATATTCCCAGAGACCGCAAGGGCGAGTTTGAGCCACAGATTGTCAGGAAGAATCAGACAGATATCTCAAATATTGAGGATCAGGTGCTGTCCATGTATGCCAAAGGCATGACTACCCGTGATATCTCTGCTCATCTGAAATCTGTTTATGGTGTAGATATATCAGCAGAAATGATATCCCACATGACGGATAGGATTCTTCCGGTCGCTAAGGAATGGCAGAATCGTCCACTTGAGAAGAAGTACGCTGTAGTCTTCATGGATGCTGTACATTTCCATGTAAGACAGGATAATCAGACTGTTAAAAAGGCAGTATATGTTGCCATTGGGATTCGCTTAAATGGACGCAAAGAGGTCCTGGGCATGTGGATTGGCGGTAACGAGAGCGCAAAGTACTGGCTGGGTGTTTTAAACGAAATCAAAAACCGTGGCGTGGAAGATATCATGATTGTGTCCGTAGACGGGCTGACTGGATTTGGTGATGCAATTAATGCCGTGTTCCCACAGGCAGAGATTCAGCGTTGCATCGTTCATCAGGTACGCTACACTACAAAGTTTGTGAACTACAAGGATTTAAAGCCATTTGTAAAGGATTTGAAAGAAGTATATCAGGCAGCAACCGAAGAACTTGCACTGGAAAACCTCGACGCCCTTGAAGAGAAATGGGGCAAGAGGTATCCTTCTTCCGTGGCATCATGGCGTAATAACTGGCCGCAGCTGTCCACGTATTTCAAGTATCCGCCTGAGATACGCAAAATCATATATACCACGAATGCGATTGAGAATTTCAATCGCCAGCTCCGTAAGGTGACAAAGTCAAAAACCATCTTTCCTACAGACGATGCCTTATTCAAAATCCTGTATCTGGCCATGTGTGATATCACTGAGAAATGGACCGGAGCCGGCTGGAACTGGGGACAAACCTTAGACCAGCTCTGCATCTATTTTGAAGGCAGGATTACCCCTGCAGATATAGACTAAAGAATTTCATGCATAGAAAATCCCAGGCTGCCGGTTGACAGTCTGGGATTGTTATGTAAAAATCAACGTGTAAGGGGTTCGATTCCCCGGCGAATACAAATCTAATATTTTTTCATGAATCCATGAGGTTTACACAAAATAATTTACACTCTCTCTTCAAAAAACAGGAATCACCATATT